>NZ_JAKJTJ010000031.1:0-76861 GCF_050337905.1 Vibrio clamense
CGCTCTTTCGAAAAAGAACAGAAACATGTAATTCTAAAGCTATTACCATTCCAACAGAATGGTAATGAATTGACTGTGCCAAGTTCTAAGAACTTGTATTGGTCACTCAGTTCATTGATATCTTTTGTTTCGACTTAATTTACTTTCGCTTTAAAAAGCGAAAACAAACAGTACGAAACTAGTGATTATCATCAACGAGTGCCCACACAGATTGATAGGTCTAAATTGTTAAAGAGCTTCTCTTCTAAGTTGCTAAGCTTCCTTTGAAGAGGTGGGCTATTCTAGCGAGATAAACGAGAGTGTCAAACACTTTTTCAAATTATCTTTTTAAGCTAGAAGCCTAACTGACATTGCGCTTGAACCCTTGTGGGCTCTGCCGTGTCAGTGAGGTCGCATTATAGAGATAACGATCACGTTGGCAAGCGGTTTATTAGGTTTTTTGTTATTTATCTATCGTTTGAGTGTTTTTTATTCGAAAAGCCTCATTTTTATAAGAAAAGTCATCTATATTAAAATTGACGACAAATTTTAAGGACAAATTATGAGCCATATTCGCTGTTATAAAGATAAAAGACCTGTAATCGGAGAACGCGTCTATATAGATACAAGTTCAGTACTAGTGGGAGATATTGTTATTGGCGATGATTCGAGTATATGGCCACTTGTTGCAGCTCGAGGGGATGTTAATCATATCCACATAGGTCAACGAACCAATATTCAGGATGGCAGTGTATTACACGTCACTCATAAAAATGATGAAAACCCAGATGGTTTCCCTCTTCTTATTGGGAATGATGTAACGATTGGGCATAAAGTGATGCTACACGGTTGCACCATTCATGATCGAGTGTTGGTGGGAATGGGGGCGATAGTATTAGATGGCGTGATAATAGAGAAAGAGGTAATGATTGGGGCTGGTAGTTTAGTTCCCCCAAATAAAACACTAGAGAGTGGTCACCTATATGTGGGCAGCCCAGTCAAAAAAGCCCGTCCATTATCAGATAAAGAACGAGCTTTCTTACAAAAATCATCGGATAACTACGTACAGAACAAAAATGACTATTTAACTCAGGTTCAGGTCATCGAGACTATTTAAGTTCGATCTCTCCCTTTTCGTTGAATTCTTCATTATCAATTAATTCTTCCGCGAGCTCTTCAACATCGAAACGTATACTAGAGAAAACTTGAAGGGCTTGCCGTTCCCCATCGACTGATATTCCCGACAATCTTTCAATCATCTCAAGAGAAATCGAACATTCAATCAGAGCTCCCGCTTGTTGAGCAGGAAAAGTAACAACGGATTTATGCTGATCCCATGTTTGTATATCAGCAAAGAGAATTGATTGATTCATTACATACCTTCTAAATTTTTACGCAATTCACGTAATACCTGTCGCGCTCCAGGACGAAGACCTCGCCACAACATAAAACTTTCTGCCGCTTGGCCAACGAGCATCCCCAAACCATCATAAGTTTGGCTCACGCTATTTTGAATTGCCCATTGATTAAAACAGGTATTCCCTTTGCCATACATCATGTCATAGCAAACAGAATTCGATGAGAATATGGATGTGCTAATGGCAGGTAATTGACCATCAAGGCTTGCCGAGGTTGAGTTGATGATGATATCAAATGGAGCATTTATCGATTCCATACTTTTAGCACGAATAGAACCGTAAGCTTCAAATATACCCGCCAGCTCTTGAGCTTTAGAAAAAGTTCGGTTGGTTACCGTAATATGAGCCGGGTTATGATCCAGCAATGGCTTAATCACACCGCGTGCCGCACCACCAGCCCCAATCAATAAGATTCGAGCGCCTTCCAACCTAACTTGATTTTGAAGGAGATCTTGAACCAGGCCTTCACCATCGGTGTTATCACCAATAACATCACCATCGTCGAGCTTTTTTAAAGTGTTCACCGCACCTGCAAGTTTAGCGCGCTCCGTTAAGCGATCGGCAAACTGGTACGCATCTTCTTTAAACGGCACGGTAATATTGCAACCTTTACCTCCATGCTCAAAAAATGCTATCGCTGCATCTTTAAAACCATCAGCAGGTGCTAAGCAGGTGCTATAAGTTAAGTTCTGATTGGTTTGCCTTGCAAAAAGAGTATGAATGAAAGGTGATTTGCTATGTCCAATAGGGTTACCAAACACAACGTACTGATCGGTTTGTTGGGCCATATCCTTGCCTGCTTATATATAGTTAAAAAAAGAGCCATCTAAGATGACCCTACCACTTCACACTATGCTAGCCAAGTATCACTGTTACCATTCTCTCGGTTTCAAATAGTTCAGGTAAAGATCGGCTTCTGGAGAGCCATCTTCTGGGTTATAGTTATATTCCCAACGAGCTAATGGTGGCATAGACATGAGTATGGATTCTGTTCTACCACCGCTTTGTAACCCAAATAAGGTGCCTCTATCATAAACAAGATTAAATTCCACATAACGTCCACGACGATAAAGTTGGAAATGACGCTCTCGCTCACTGTATTCCGTATTTTGTCGACGTTTTACGATTGGTAAATACGCATGGGTATAATTTTCACCAACCGCTCGCATATAAGCAAAAGAAGATTCAAAACCCCACTCATTCAAATCATCAAAGAAAAGGCCACCAACCCCACGCGTTTCATCTCTATGTGGTAAGAAAAAGTATTTATCACACCACTCTTTATGCAACTGATAAACATCCGCTCCAAAAGGCGCACAGATCTCTTTCGCGGTATTGTGCCAGTGTTGGCAATCTTCTTCGAAAGGATAAAAAGGCGTTAGGTCAAAACCGCCACCGAACCACCAAATAGGCGCTTCGCCCTCTTTTTCTGCAATAAAAAATCGAACATTGGCATGAGAGGTGGGTACATAAGGGTTCTTAGGATGCATCACAAGGGATACTCCCATCGCCTCAAATTTTCGCCCTGCCAATTCAGGACGGTGCGCTGTCGCAGATCCTGGCATTTCGTGACCAAAAACATGAGAAAAGTTTACGCCACCTTGTTCGAAAACCGCACCATCTTTCATAACACGACTACGACCACCTCCACCAAGCTTCTCATCTGGCGTTCGTTGCCATGCATCTTCTACGAATAATGCTTGGCCATCAGCCTGCTCTAATTGTTGACAAATACTATCTTGAAGGGCCAACAGAAACTGTTTTACGGCTTGTTTATCTATCGCTGACATTAAGCTGATTATCCTTGTCTTAATATACGTGACGTTTTCGCGTCTCGAATTTCACTAGGCTTCTCTCGTCCACCCGTTTCTCCATGCAACACCGCAACTAACTTATCACCTAATTGCTCTTCTACTTCTTGAGTCGTCATACATGGAGGGTGACCCGTTAAATTTGCACTTGTTGAGGTAAGCGGCTTACCAAAGGCATGACACATTTTTTGAACCAAAGGATGGTCGGTCACACGTACAGCAATAGAATCAAACTGCCCACAGAGTGATGAAGATACTTTATCGCTGGTCGGCATTATCCAAGTGACAGGTCCAGGCCATGTCGATTTCACTTCCTTAAGTTGTGCTGCCGTTAACTGGCTTTCATCAATATAAGGTAAAAGCTGGCTATAATTCGCAGCAATCAAGATCAACCCTTTTTCAACCGGGCGTTGCTTTAACGCTAACAATTTATCTATCGCTTCATTATTGTCAGGATCGCACCCAACGCCAAATACCCCTTCAGTTGGGTAAGCAATAACTTCACCTTGCTTTAATGCCAGTAGCGCCTGCTCAAAATTATCCATGACCATCCCTTTAACTTTCTTTTTATTCTTCGCTTTAATTAAGTAAGTGTACAAATTATCTCTGTTCATACCTAAAGCTATTTAATAGCAAAATGTATCTAAGTTTAAATCACACTGACGCAAACGTTTTCCTTGGGCGATTTTACCCGTATAATGCGCGAAAAATATCCGCACACCTAATTTTATAGCACTGAAGGAGTTTGAGATGAAAGTCGGGATTATTATGGGTTCTAAATCAGATTGGCCAACCATGAAACTGGCCGCAGAAATGCTTGATCAATTTGGCATCGCATACGAGACAAAAGTGGTTTCAGCTCACCGAACTCCTCAGCTTCTCGCTGAATATGCTTCAAGTGCCAAAGATCGCGATATAAAAGTGATCATCGCTGGAGCTGGCGGCGCAGCGCACCTTCCTGGTATGGCAGCCGCTTTTACTAGCCTTCCTGTATTAGGCGTTCCTGTTCAATCTCGTGCTCTTAAAGGCATGGACTCACTACTTTCTATTGTTCAAATGCCAAAAGGTATTGCAGTCGGCACTCTCGCGATTGGCGAAGCTGGCGCGGCAAATGCCGGATTACTTGCCGCACAAATTCTAGGCACCAGTGATGAGAGTGTAATGGAAAAAGTGGAAGCGTTCCGTCAACAACAAACAGAAACTATTTTAGATAACCCAAACCCAGCTGAGGACTAATGACATGCATGTTCTTGTGCTAGGCGCAGGCCAATTAGCTCGAATGATGTCGCTCGCGGGCGCACCACTCAACATTCAAATATCAGCTTTTGATGTCGGAAGCAGTAATATCGTTCATCCACTAACTCAAGCGGTGATTGGTAATAGATTAGAAAACGCGATTGAGCAAGCAGACGTGATCACTGCCGAGTTCGAACATATACCCCATCAAATACTTGAAGTCTGTGAACGCAGTGGTAAGTTTTTACCATCAACAGAAGCAATCAAAGCAGGTGGTGACCGCCTTCTTGAAAAAGCACTGTTAGACGAAGCAAACGTGAAAAATGCTAAGTACTATGTGATTAACTCTCGCGAAGACTTTGACACTGCAATTACCCACGTTGGCTTACCGATGGTATTGAAAAGCACACTTGGCGGCTACGACGGTAAAGGCCAATGGCGCTTAAAGACATTAGACAATGTTGACGCGACCTGGGCAGAAATGGCTGAATGCATTGCCGCGACCGACAACCAAGCAATTGTTGCTGAAGAGTTTGTTCCGTTCGATCGTGAAGTATCGCTTGTTGGTGCTCGTGGCGCTAATGGCGAGATTCAAGTGTACCCACTGGCTGAAAATGTTCACACCGACGGCGTGTTGAGTTTATCGACAGCGATTGATGACATTGAATTGCAAGAGCAAGCGAGAGTAATGTTCACAGCTGTTGCTGAGCGTTTAGATTACGTTGGCGTGCTGGCACTTGAGTTCTTTGATGTTCAAGGTTCGTTGCTTGTTAATGAGATCGCACCACGTGTGCATAACTCTGGCCACTGGACGCAACAAGGTGCTGAGGTTTGCCAATTTGAAAATCATCTACGAGCAGTTTGCGGCCTGCCACTAGGTGGAACCGAATGCATTCGCCCAACAGCAATGGTCAACATTTTAGGTGAAGGCTCACTCCCACAAAGCGTGTTAGCAATGCCAGGTTGTCATGTTCATTGGTACGGTAAAGAAAAACGCGCAGGAAGAAAAATGGGGCATATCAATGTATGTGCAAATTCGCGGAAAGATCTCCAACAAGCACTGCTTGAACTTGCGGATGAGCTTACCGAAAAGGCTTATCCTTCGTTGAAAAGCGCTGCGTTAAAAATACAGTAATATGTACAACCGATAAGATCACAAAATGGCGCTATATGCGCCATTTTGTCTTTGATATGTAGCCTCTAATAACTCTTCAACATATTTACTCGTTAGATTGAGTATGCTGACATTTTCGGCTAGAGCATTGATACTTAGTTCCACTCGCCAATTTTTTCTCAACCAACAGTGTAAAGCCACATTCTTCACAGCGGCCTTTGACTGGAGGGTGGTTCACTGCAAATTTGCATTTAGGGTAATTATCGCAAGCAAAGAACGTTTTCCCAAAACGAGATTTACGCTCGACAAGGTGTCCTCTACCACACTCTGGACAACCATGTAGTGGCTTATCTTCTGTTGGTTGCTCCGGTTTATCGAGGGACTCAATATGGTGACACTCAGGATAACTGCTGCATCCGATAAACATCCCATAACGGCCCTGCCTTAATACCAACTCATTGGCACACTTAGGGCAAGCTACTCCAAGTTCTTTTACGATATGACCATCATTTTGATGTAATGGGCGAACATAGCTACAGCTCGGATACTGCAAGCAACCTAAAAACGGGCCATGTTTTCCGTGACGGAGTTGCAGTTCACTGCCGCATTCTGGACATGGTTCATGTTCCAAAGCGTGTTCGTGAGCGGAAAATAACTGCTGATCGATTTTACTGCTCATGGCATCTCTTGTTGGTTAGTACTAGTGAAGAATACCTTGCTCTTTACTGTATAAGAGCTCTTCCATTTGGGTATATGCATTTTCATTACCCGGTACATTAAACAGCACCATTAAAATAATCCATTTCAGATCATCAAGTTCAAAATCATCCGTCTCTAACCCCATAACTCGATCAATGACCATTTCTCGAATTTCGGTTGTGAGTACACCTACCTGTTCTAAAAACAGTAGAAAACCACGACACTCCATATCAATTCGCGCTATCTCTGATTTGGTATAGATACGTATTGAGGTTGTTGAACCTGTGGATATTGCCGAATGATTGTCGCTCTCTTGAAGCGCAGCTAGTTCTTCTAGCCAATGTAGTGCTTTATAAATATCTTTTTGGTGGAAACCTGCACGAGTCAGCTCATCTTCAAGTTCATCTTGATCCACTTGCAACTCTGCCTCGCTATGGATATAGGTTTCGAACAAATACATTAGTATGTCCATCATCATAGCTAGCCCCTCCTCTTTCGAATATAGCCACCGGTTACTGCAACAACATGCCCTGAGAGCTCAAGCTCCAAAAGCTGCATCATGACCTCATGCACAGGTATATGGGTCCGCTGTGCCAAAATATCAACAGGAGTCACCTCTATTCCTACGTTAGCTAACAGAAGAGGAAATAGCAATTCTTCCTCTTCTTCCACCATGTCGAATAAATTTGGCTGATGATCTATAGACCAGTTTACCAGAGTTTCTATTTCAGAGAGAACGTCTTGCGCACTTTGGACTAAACACGCTCCCGCTTTAATTAAGCTATTTCCGCCACGACTATTGGGGTTATGAATAGAGCCCGGCATAGCAAAAACATCACGCCCTTGCTCGTTTGCGTAACGAGCCGTAATAAGAGAACCACTTTTCTCTGCCGCCTCAACGACTAAGACCCCAACAGACAAGCCACTAATAATTCGATTACGCCGTGGGAAGTTTTCAGGCCTCGGCTTGGCACTAGGACGAAATTCTGAAACTAACGCCCCTTTATCGATAATTCTTTCAGCCAACTTCCTATGGCGAGCTGGATAAATATTATCAAGACCAGAGCCAAGTACAGCCACCGTTTCACCACTTCCTTCTAACGCTCCATCATGAGCGTAACCATCGATCCCCAATGCAAGCCCGCTAGTTACGATTAAACCTTGATTAGAAAATTCTTTCGCAAACGACTTCGCGGTTTGTCGCCCTTCCAAGCTAGCATTTCGACTGCCAACCATTGCGATTTGAGGATCCCCCAAGCAACTCGAGTTACCTTTTACAAATAATACCGGCGGATGGGAGGGGATCTCTTTTAAAAGTGGTGGGTAATGTATATCGAGAGGGGTAATAATATGATGATTCTGTTGCTGAGCCCACTTTAGGCAAGGCTCAACATCTGAGAGAGCTTTATGTTTTAAGTACTCTATCTGTTTTGTTTTGAACCCTATTGCCTGAAGGTTTTGAGGCTTATATTGAACAATGTTAACCAGTGAATCGATACTTCTTAATCTGGATAATCTCTTTTCTCCCAAATAGGGAGTGAAGCTCAACATCAACCACGCTTCGAGTTCTTGCTCCGTCACGATCCTGCATCTTCACTACTGATCGCAATAGTCACTGGCTTGATTGGTGAAATAGCAGAAATTTCTCGACCAATAGGCGTAGAGCTATCTGTTATCAGCCCTAAACTAAAATATTGATAAGGACGAATAACAATCAAGCGACCAACGGTGATATCAGGCAATTGAATAGCATCACTCTTTTCGCCCTCATAACTAAACTTACCTTCTTTGCTATGTACCATCGCTCCGGGTTTAATTAACTCAAACATACTTCCTTGACGTAAATTATCTTCCGTACCTTGATCCAGAATGATCACTTGGTTGTTTGCAGCATACTGGCTTCCCGCTATCGCTCCTAAAATATTGGCGAAAACACCTTGAGGAGCAGGTTGAGGGTGAAAGGTGGTGGATAACGTCATGGTTTCAATGCCAACTTCAGGTAACACCACATCATTAATCAATATTTCTTGTCGTTGAGAGGTCACCTGTAAACTACTAAACTCTTCATCACTGTCCACCAAAGTAGCCGCTGCCACTAAACGTAAAGATGTGATACTTACCTCTGGGCTTTCACGCTTATACTCTTCAACCTGACGGTAAATCCCCCACTCAGTATGACTGTGCTGACCATCAATAAATAAACGATCATTAGCGGTTAAAAACTTACGACCATCACTTGTTCCTAGCACCCTATGAGCATTATCAATGAGATCTTTTTCTACCAACCGATCCGATTGAAGGTAAGGAAGCACCAACTCTTCCGCAATAGTCGGTACCGCTTTCTTTTCAATCAAGCGAACCTTAGGGCTCAGAGTGACCATAGGTTTAAGACTTAACACTGGCTGACCATCTCTCCACGTTAACGTTAACCTATCTCCTGGATAAATTAGATGTGGATTTTCAATGTCAGGGTTTATCTGCCACAAGCGAGGCCATAACCATGGATTATCTAAATATAGCGCAGAGATATCCCACAGCGTGTCACCTTTCACAACGATATAAGTTTGTGGTGCATTATCTCGAATCGTCAAAGGTGCTGGTATTGATTCACTTGCACTCGCAATATTAGAAATAGAGAACGACATTGACAGTAATGCGCCTGTAATACAGCGAAGAAATGAAGGCATAACTCCCGCTCCTTTAGAGTAATGAGTAATAGAGAATCGAATAATTGGTCTTAGGATGCTGTCATTTGCCCTCTAAAATGTCTAGAATTGAGCCAACAAGGTTTATGCTGTTTCGGCACAGTTCAACATTTAGAGTGTATATGTCTGTATTACAAGTATTAACATTCCCGGATGACCGCCTACGTACCGTGGCGAAACCGGTAGAGAAAGTTACCCCTGAGATCCAAAAGCTCGTCGATGACATGATTGAAACCATGTACGACGAAGAAGGTATCGGCTTAGCGGCGACGCAAGTTGATTTCCACCAACGTATTGTTGTGATTGATATTTCAGAAACTCGTGATGAACCAATGGTTCTGATCAACCCTGAAATCACCGAAAAACGCGGAGAAGATGGCATCGAAGAAGGTTGCCTTTCGGTTCCGGGCGCAAGAGGTTTAGTTCCTCGTGCGGCTGAAGTGAGCGTAAAAGCTCTCAATCGTGATGGCGAAGAGTTCACCTTCGACGCTGATGACTTACTGGCGATTTGTGTACAACACGAATTGGACCATTTAAAAGGCAAACTGTTTGTTGATTACCTTTCGCCTCTTAAACGCAAGCGCATCAAAGAAAAGTTAGAGAAAATTAAACGCTTTAACGAAAAACAAAAATAAATTAAGTGAGGTTACCTTGAGCCAGTCATTACGTATTGTGTTTGCAGGTACTCCGGACTTCGCCGCCCGTCATTTGGCGGCGTTGTTGTCTTCGGAGCATGAAGTTATTGCGGTATATACCCAACCTGACCGCCCAGCAGGTCGTGGCAAAAAGCTGACCGCAAGCCCAGTAAAAAATATCGCCCTTGAACATAATATTCCGGTATACCAACCAGAAAACTTCAAAGCCGATGAAGCAAAACAGCAACTTGCTGATCTCAACGCCGATCTCATGGTTGTCGTGGCTTACGGTCTACTATTGCCACAAGTTGTGCTTGATACCCCGCGTCTAGGTTGTATCAACGTGCATGGCTCAATTTTACCTCGCTGGCGTGGTGCCGCACCGATTCAACGCTCAATCTGGGCGGGAGATAAAGAAACCGGTGTGACCATCATGCAAATGGATATTGGTTTAGATACTGGTGACATGCTCAGCATTGCCACTCTACCGATTGAAACGACAGACACCAGTGCATCTATGTATGACAAGCTTGCGGATTTAGGTCCAGATGCACTTGTTCATTGCTTAGCGGACATCGCTTCCGGTAATGCTAAACCTGTCAAGCAAGATGATGAGCTTGCCAACTACGCGAAAAAACTTAGCAAAGAAGAAGCTAAGATTGATTGGAAGATGGATGCTCAAGCCATTGAACGTTGCGTTCGAGCCTTTAACCCTTGGCCGATGAGTCACTTCTCTGTTGCAGAAAATAGCATCAAAGTATGGCAAAGCCGTGTGGAACCTCAAACAAGCGATAAACCGGCGGGAACCATACTTAAAGCCGATAAAACGGGTATTTATGTGGCAACTGGCAGTGGTGTGCTTGTTTTAGAGCAGCTACAAGTACCGGGGAAAAAAGCCATGTCGGTACAAGACATCTTAAACTCGCGTGCTGCTTGGTTTGAAGTGGGAAGCCAACTCAACTAATTCGGCAAGCAAGTTCGGCCAGTCGTTACTGGCCTTTATTTTTTTGATTCAACAATCGGGTATCCATCATGAATGTTCGCGCTGCAGCTGCAAATGTCCTGTTTCAAGTGGTCGATAAAGGCCATTCACTTTCACATGCTTTACCAGCAGCTCAGAAAACGATTAAACCTCGTGACCACGCTCTTCTTCAAGAGATCTGTTACGGAGCATTACGTTATTTACCACGTTTAGAAACCATTGCGAACGAGCTGATGGATAATTCGCTCAAAGGTAAAAAGCGAGTATTCCACCACTTAATTTTAGTGGGGATCTACCAATTAAGTTTTATGCGCATTCCTGCTCACGCTGCCGTTGGTGAAACCGTAGAAGGAACAGTAACCCTACGAGGCCCAAGCTTACGTGGCTTAATTAATGCCGTACTTCGTAGCTACTTACGCGAACAAGACCGCTTGGACGAACTGGCCGTTAGTCATAACGCAGGCAAATATTGCCACCCAAGCTGGATTTTAAAAATGCTTCAAGAGAGTTACCCAGAACAATGGGAATCCATCGTTGAAGCGAATAACAGTAAAGCACCAATGTGGCTACGAGTGAATCGTCAGCACCACACTCGTGATGAATACTTAACACTGTTAAATAGCGAAAACATTGAATGCACACCGCACCCTCAAGCGGAAGATGCATTAAAATTAACGTCTCCTTGTGATGTCACCTTACTACCAGGTTTCACTAAAGGTTGGGTATCGGTTCAAGATGCTGCCGCACAATTATCTGTCGATTACTTAGCACCACAAGACGGTGAGTTAATTTTAGATTGCTGCGCTGCACCTGGCGGTAAAACGGCGCATATTCTAGAGCGCACAAATAACACTGAAGTGGTTGCCATTGACTGCGATGACCGCCGTTTGGATCGCGTGTATGACAACCTACAGCGTTTACAACTGCGTGCTGATGTTATCTGCGGAGATGCTCGCTACCCTGAAGAGTGGTGGCAAGGTGATCAATTCGACCGTATTTTGTTAGATGCACCTTGTTCAGCGACTGGCGTGATCCGTCGCCACCCTGATATTAAGTGGCTACGCAGAGCGTCTGATATTGATGCTCTCGCACTGCTTCAAAGTGAAATCATGGATGCGATGTGGCGTGAACTTAAACCGGGCGGCACTATGGTGTACGCGACGTGTTCAATCACTCCACAAGAGAACAGCCAACAAGTAAAAGACTTCTTAGCGAGAACAGACAACGCACAACTGGTGGGTTCTGAAGTTGAAAACCCAGGACGCCAAATCCTTCCTGGTGAAGACGATATGGATGGTTTCTACTACGCCGTATTGGTTAAATCGCTCGCTTAAGCGTATAACATTGATTCGAGCAGCGCTTATAACTTGAAGCACTGCTCGTATTCATTATGAATGAGCACCTTAATTGCGCAGCTTTCTGAGAATAGAAAAGACCGGCGCATAACTGAGTAAAACAAGAGAAGCAAAGTATGAAAATCATCATTCTTGGTGCTGGCCAAGTCGGTGGCACACTGGCAGAAAACCTCGTTGGCGAAAACAATGACATCACCATTGTCGACCGCAACGGTGATCGCCTTCGTGAACTGCAAGATAAATATGATTTACGAGTGGTGAATGGTTACGCCAGCCACCCAACAACTTTGCGGGAAGCCGGAGCACAAGATGCTGACATGTTGGTTGCTGTAACCAATATGGATGAAACCAATATGGCTGCGTGTCAGGTTGCCTTCTCTCTGTTTAACACACCGAACCGTATTGCCCGTATTCGCTCTCCTGAATACTTGGCAGAAAAAGAAGCGCTGTTTAAATCAGGCGCAATCCCGGTTGATCACCTCATTGCTCCAGAAGAGCTCGTAACCAGTTATATTGAGCGTCTCATTCAATATCCTGGCGCCCTTCAAGTGGTGAGTTTTGCCGAACAAAAAGTCAGTTTAGTGGCGGTAAAAGCTTATTATGGCGGCCCTCTGGTAGGGAATGCTCTGTCTGCTTTACGTGGTCACATGCCTCATATTGATACTCGTGTTGCCGCGATTTTCCGTCAAGGACGTGCGATTCGACCTCAAGGTACCACCGTTATTGAAGCCGATGATGAAGTTTTCTTCGTGGCGGCAAGTAATCATATTCGTTCCGTTATGAGTGAACTTCAACGTTTAGAAAAGCCTTACCGCAGAATCATGATTGTCGGTGGTGGTAATATCGGTGCCAGTCTCGCTAAGCGTCTTGAACACAGCTACAGCGTTAAGTTGATTGAGCGCAACCATAAACGGGCTGAAAAGCTTTCTGAAGAGCTAGAGAATACGATTGTGTTCTGTGGTGATGCGGCAGACCAAGAGTTACTTACGGAAGAAAACATCGACCAAGTTGACGTTTTCATTGCCTTAACCAACGAAGATGAGACCAACATTATGTCTGCCATGCTCGCTAAGCGCATGGGGGCGAAAAAAGTAATGGTGCTGATTCAACGTGGAGCGTACGTAGACTTGGTTCAAGGTGGCGTTATCGATGTTGCGATCTCACCCCAGCAAGCGACGATTTCCGCACTACTTACCCACGTGCGTCGAGCCGATATTGTGAATGTATCATCACTGCGTCGCGGAGCAGCAGAAGCCATCGAAGCGATTGCCCACGGTGATGAAACCACCTCTAAAGTTGTCGGCCGCGCCGTCGGTGATATTAAACTTCCTCCAGGTACAACCATTGGTGCCATTGTTCGTGGCGAAGAAGTGCTCATCGCTCATGACAGAACGATGATCGAACAAGATGATCACGTCGTTATGTTCTTAGTCGATAAAAAGTATGTTGCCGATGTAGAGTCACTGTTCCAGCCGAGTCCGTTCTTCCTTTAGGTCACTAAAAATGGTCAATCTACGTCCGATTATTTTTGTTATAGGGTTAGTGTTATCCAAGCTAGCCCTATTTATGTATATCCCAACACTTGTCGCGTTTTTTACCGGAACGGGTGGCTTTTTAGAGTTTGGTCAATCGGTTCTGATCACCCATTTAATGGCGTTTATCTGTTTAACCATTGGTCGCACCGCACACTTTAAATTAAGTGTTCGAGATATGTTTCTAATCACCTCTTTGGTTTGGACTATCGCCAGTGCCTTTGCTGCTCTGCCCTTCGTGTTCATCAACCACATCAGTTTTACTGACGCTTACTTTGAAACTATGTCAGGCATTACCACCACGGGTTCCACCGTTTTAAGTGGCTTAGACAGTATGGCTCCCAGCATTTTATTGTGGCGCTCAATCCTACAATGGTTGGGAGGTATAGGGTTTATCGTAATGGCGGTTGCCGTTCTGCCAATGCTGAACGTTGGGGGGATGAAGCTATTCCAAACGGAATCATCAGATTGGTCCGATAAAAGTAGCCCTCGCGCGAAAACTGTCGCCAAAAATATAGTTCTGGTCTACCTCGTATTGACGGTGTTGTGCCTACTGGGTTACTTAGCAACAGGCATGAACTTGTTTGATGCGATCAATCACTCTTTTACTACCCTTTCAACCGGTGGTTATTCAACATCTGATGGCTCAATGAATCACTTCTCAAACGGAGCTCATTGGGTTGCGACTCTATTTATGTATCTGGGTGGACTTCCTTTCTTGCTCTTTGTGACTGTGCTCAGCAAAAGAAAGCCACAAGCTCTGTATAAAGATGCACAAGTACGAGGCTTCACTTATCTGTTCTTAGGCTCAAGCTTCATTGTCGCCGCTTGGTTAATCATTCGAGATGGCTATGCGGTTTTAGACGCGCTAAGAGTATCCATGTTTAACATTGTATCGGTCGTGACCACTACAGGTTTTGGTTTAGAGGATTTCACCGCATGGGGCGCTCTGCCTAGCGTGTTATTTGCGTTCTTAATGATGGCAGGGGCTTGTTCAGGTTCGACATCTGGGGGGATTAAAATATTCCGCTTCCAAATTGCGATGACACTCCTGAATAAGCAGATAATGAAACTGATTCACCCATCTGGTGTCTTTGTTCAACGTTATAACCAAAGGCCAGTAAATGACGATATTGTTCGTTCCGTGGTCGCTTTCGGTTTAATGTTCTTCATTACCATTATTTTTATTGCTGCAGCTCTAAGCTCTATGGGGCTCGATCCTATCACCAGTATTTCAGGCTCAATTACTGCGGTCGCGAATGTTGGCCCAGGAATGGGGTCGGTTATTGGTCCAACGGGCAACTTTTCTCCTCTCCCTGATGCTGCAAAGTGGATACTCAGTTTTGGTATGCTGATGGGAAGACTTGAAATACTGACTATTTTAGTACTATTTTTTCCTGCCTTTTGGCGCCGTTAAAGAGGTTTACAATGAACAAATGGATAATGTTATTAAGCATATTTCTGAGCGGTAATGTGCTAGCCAATCAAATCGTCACACTGGAAAACGGACAACAAATTCAGCTGAATGATGATTTTACTTGGGAGTACTTATCTGCAAAAAGTGAGGAAACCACGGATGTTGTCGCGATCCCACTGGCTTCGAAAAAAGCAGGTACTCAATTCAAGGTTGGAGCAAATAAGCACATTCTTCAACTTTCTGATTCTGGTATAGATATTTTACTTCAGTCTGCCAGTTATGAGTCCGGCACGCTGATTATTCCAACCTCTATCACCAATCAAAGCTCTCAATCGATTGTATTGATTGATCTAGAAGTTGAAATATTAGACTCACAAGGTGTTTCTCTGCTTAAAACGGAAGTGGCTATCTGGAAATCAATCAAGCGTATTGCTGACACTTATCTAAGACCACAATCATCTGAGTCTGGTCGTAATTTAGTATTCGAAGTACCTCAACATACCGACTATCAAATCAATGTTAACGTGCTGAATGTCGAGTCTCGATAAACACATCAAGGCTTAAACAATTGGCACATAAAGATAGATAGCAAAGAAGTGACATACGCATCCACCTAGCACAAACAAATGCCAGATGGCATGGTTGTAAGGGATGCGTTTTGTTACATAGAAAATCACACCCAAAGAGTAAATCACGCCGCCTGCCGCCAGTAAAACTAAACCTCCCACAGCAATATTTAGCGCTAACTGGTAGATAACAATCATAGAGAGCCAACCCATAATCAAGTAGGTGATCAACGATGCGCGTTTGAATCGGTAAACAAATGCGATTTTCATAACAACGCCAATCAGTGCAATCGCCCAAATCACGCCCATTAATCCTATCGCTAGCGGTGTTCTTAATCCCACTAACAGGAATGGGGTATAACTGCCTGCGATCAGTAGATATATCGCGCAGTGATCTAACGTTTTGAAAAGGCGTTTCGTATTAGGGTTTGAAATGGAGTGATACAGTGTAGAGGCAAGGAAGAGTAAAATGATGCTACTACCGTAAACTGCCATGCTGGTTAAAGTCATGATGTCAGCGCCATGCTCGATGGCGTTATTGAGCAGTAAAACTGAACCCACAATACCAAAAAGGCAACCAATACCATGGGTGATCGCATTGGCTAACTCTTCAGTTGTACTGTAGGCCGTATTCATTGGTTGATTCATAAGTTTTCCATGGTAGGACCATTATTTGATTTTACCAGTATGTCATATTAAGCTTACACGTGTAAGCTCAATGTTTTACCAGTCAAAAGACTATTTGCCAGAAAACGTCTAAATTGAATAATATCTGACTAACTGACCTGTTCTAGATACTCTAAAACGATCTTTCCAGCCTCGCTAGCGGGTGTGTCTGCTGGGATCACGAGTTTACGTTTAAGTTCACCTAAACCCAGCAAGCTAGATAACATGCCACCAAATCCTTTTCGGTTTCTGTCTATCTCGAACCAAAGTTGCAATTGCTCAGCGTCTCGATAAGCCACAATCTCTAATTCACGCCAACGACCGTGGTAAGGGCCCGTTGTTGGTACAAATTCAAACTCTTGGACAAAAGGCATGGCGAAACCTTTAGCAGCTTCACACTCAACTTGTCGAATTCGTAACCCTTGCTCTTCCAACTCAGTGAAAATACCATCCATGATAGGATCGGGTCTCACTGTCAAAATATCTTTATCCGTAGGATCAATCGCCAGCGCGATATCTAACCCTGTCTCTAACCAAACTTTCGCATCACCAATGGTCACAGGCGTATTCCATGGGATATCAAGTTCAATCTCAAAATCTCGTTGCTCACCTGCACCAATAGTAAAAGAGTAAGGTAACGCCCAACTCGCAAGCGCATAACTCTGCTTCACTCGCTTGGTGCGTTGCTCGCGATTGTCGCCACCACCCACTTCGACTTCATCGATATATTGACAACAAAGTTTCAGGTCAATGTTATCTATCTCCTGAGGTGTCGAACCACCATAAACATGGATCACGACATTCACTTTTTGCCCAGGGAACAAGACTTCTTGCTGTAGAACAGAATCCACTTTTGCAGATCCAATACCAAAACTTGCTAAGGTTTTCTTCAAAAATGACATCAGCACTCTCCTTTCGCTTACCTTAATAGTACTCATGAAACTGACTGCAACTCAATTCATTTTACTTGATGATGAGGGTTCAAGGTGGCTGTTTTTTACTCAGCTGTCGATCCAGAACGAGTAAGGTGATATTCTGAATAATGATATGCATACATATCATTATTCCTGATTATTTATAGGATAGGCTTACGCCAGAAGAGTCACTCTTTTTTGAACATGATTACGAATGGTGCCTTGCACTTATGACTAACAAGCAAAGGGGAGCGACTCATAGATAATCGGGCCATTAAATTGGCAATGGAAATGCCTGGCTGTTAGGTATATTAATGCGCCCAACTCCTGTCAGGTTTTCGCACTCAAATCGTGGTGCGTCTCGTCGTCGTTGCAGCTTTGTCGCTGTGCCTTCGGCAAAAAAAGTAGCACCAACAATGACTTTAGTGGAAAAGACGGCACTTCATGCTTCTACTTCAGTAAAAGTCATTCAAGCTGCTTAATAAAAAGCGCAGTTTAATACTGCGCTTTTTCCTTATCTTATGCGGTGCATTTTGATACCTTTACTCAAAATCATTATAACTATTATGGAGAAAGCCCAATGAAGTGCCATCGTATAGAAGAGCTGATTGAATTAATCGAACCTGAATGGCAAAAAGATTCAGAAATGAACCTACTACAGTTCATTGTAAAATTAGCTCAAGAGGCAGGATACGAAGACAAAATCGAAGATCTAACCGATGACGTACTGATCTACCATCTTAAAATGCGTAACAGTGAAAAAGACGAAATGATCCCAGGTCTCAAAAAAGACCAAGAAGATGACTTTAAAACCGCAATCCTCAAAGCTCGCGGTATCATCAAATAAATCATCTAACAGTAATTAATGACTTTATTCAAAGCGGCCAGATGGTCGCTTTTTTTCTGTTCTACTCTTTTTCTACTGATCTGTAGTAACAAAGATTGTTAAAGGTTGATAGCCTTAAAAAAAAGTCACCAACATTGGCGCTATAATCGCCAACGAAAAAGCTCAATGAAACGCCACATAATAAAATGCAATGTCTAAGAGTGTGAATTAAATAAATCACACCTAAAGCCCAATAAGGATAGCTCCAATGAGTCAGGATAAGATCGATATCAAAGATGTGACTCCCAAAACCTTCAACCCAAAAACCCATAAAGGGAATGGCGATAGGTTTAACCCAAGTAATCGCATCTATGTTCGAGAAAGTAAAGGTTTCTTCCAACAACTACGCCGCTATGGTGGCTGGTTTCTATTGCTGCTTTTTGCACTAACACCATGGATCCCGTTTGGTGAACGCCAAGCAATTTTACTCGATATAGGTAACCAGCAATTTAATTTCTTTGGCACCACTCTTTATCCGCAAGATCTTACTCTGTTAGCTCTGCTATTTATGATAGCAGCGTTTGGCCTATTCTTTTTAACCACCTTTTTAGGCCGAGTATGGTGTGGCTATTTATGTCCTCAAACTGTTTGGACATTCATGTACATTTGGTTTGAAGAAAAATTGGAAGGTTCGGCGAATAAACGGCGCAAACAAGATTCCAATAAACCCACTTCAAACCTCATTATGCGAAAAGCCGTTAAGCACTTAGCTTGGATAGGTATCGCGTTACTAACAGGCTTAACCTTTGTCGGCTATTTTGTACCAGTCAAAGATTTGGTGATTGATTTCTTTACCTTTAATGCCAGCTTTTGGCCTGCATTCTGGGTCATCTTTTTTGCGGCATGTACTTATGGTAACGCAGGTTGGATGCGATCCATTGTTTGCCTTCACATGTGTCCATACGCTCGTTTCCAATCAGCTATGTTTGATAAAGATACGTTTATCGTCGGTTACGACACTAAACGTGGTGAAAACCGTGGCCCTCGCTCACGCAAAGCCGATCCGAAAGCATTAGGATTGGGCGACTGTATTGATTGTGATTTATGTGTTCAGGTATGTCCGACAGGTATTGATATTCGTGATGGTTTGCAATATGAATGCATCAACTGTGGTGCTTGTATTGATGCATGTAATAAAACCATGGATCGAATGGGTTACCAACAAGGTCTGATAAATTACACCACTGAACACCGCTTATCTGGCAATCATACTAAGGTCATGCGACCGAAATTATTAGGTTATGGCGGCATTTTAGTATTAATGATTGGCCTCTTCTTTGTTCAAGTCGCCAGTGTTGCACCGGTTGGCTTAAGTGTACTGAAAGATAGAAACCAGTTAGTCAGAGTCAATAGCCAAGGTTTCTTTGAAAACACTTATACCTTAAAAGTCATCAATAAAACTCAGCAGACCCAAAGCTATGATTTAGAGGTAACAGGATTGCCAGGTGCTATTTGGTATGGCAACCAAACTGTCACCGTTGAGCCAGGGGAAGTACTGAACTTACCGATGAGCTTAGGGATTGATCCTGAAAAAATCAGCTCTCCTGTTTCAAAGATTCAGTTTATACTCACAGACAGTGACCAGTTTACAGTTGAAGTGGAAAGCCGCTTTATAAAAAAACTGTAACCCTTAATTTTTAATGGAAAAAGGCTCAGTAATGAGCCTTTTTTATTTATGACTGAGCAAAATTTTAACTTCAATGCCCTAACGCCTGACTTCATGTGGTATGCACTAGAGAGTATCGGCGTCCGCGCAGAATCAGGCTTGCTGGCTTTAAATAGCTATGAAAATAGAGTCTACCAATTTGTTGATGAAGACAAAAAACGCTACGTCGTAAAGTTTTATCGACCTGAGCGTTGGAGTTCACTACAAATTCAAGAAGAGCATGACTTCACCCTAGAATTGGTTGAACAAGAGATCCCTGTCGCTGCGCCATTACGTATCAATGGACAGACGCTACATTTTTATAAAGGCTACACATTCGCACTGTTTTCTAGTGTTGGCGGGCGTCAGTATGAGGTCGATAACTTAGATCAACTTGAAGGTGTGGGCCGATTTTTGGGTCGCATTCATAAAGTAAGTTCACAAAAACTATTTCAACACCGACCAACCATTAGCCTTGAAGAGTACTTATACCAGCCAAGAAAACTTCTACAGCAATCGACCTTTATCCCCTCTCATCTAGAGTCGGCTTTTTTTAATGATCTTGATCTGCTGATTAATTTACTCGAACAACATTGGAGCGACGATTCACAAATCATACGTCTGCATGGCGACTGTCATCCCGGAAATATTCTATGGCGTGATGGCCCCATGTTTGTCGATTTAGACGACGCGAGAAATGGCCCAGCAGTACAAGATTTATGGATGTTAATGAATGGCGAGCGCCAAGATAAACTCGTTCAACTGGATATCATCTTAGAAGGCTATCAAGAGTTTTGTGACTTTAACCCTACAGAATTGAAACTTATTGAACCATTACGTGGTCTACGAATGGTGCACTACATGGCATGGTTAGCAAAAAGATGGCATGATCCTGCTTTCCCACTCGCCTTCCCTTGGTTTAACGATCCTAAATATTGGGAAAGCCAAGTGTTAGGATTTAAAGAACAAATTGCGGCGCTCAACGAAGCTCCTCTTTCACTTATGCCGCAGTGGTAATACATTCGATCCCTCGCTTAAAGGGACTTACTATAATGGAGAACAACAATGAAGAAGCTACTCGCACTTGCAGCAACTCTACTACTGAGCCTATCCGCTCATGCTGCTCAATTTAGTGAAGGCGAACATTACAAAGTATTGGATCTTGAAGCTTCCAAAAAGCCTGTCGTAAATGAGTTTTTCTCTTTTTACTGCCCACACTGCAATAGCTTTGAACCTATTATTGAGCAATTGAAAACCAAACTTCCAGAAGGCGTGAAACTGAATAAAAATCACGTATCTTTCATGGGTGGCCCGATGGGTAAATCAATGAGTAAAGCTTACTCAACCATGATCGCTCTAAAAGTCGAAGATAAGATGGTTCCGATTTTATTCAATCGAATCCACAACATGCGTAAAGCGCCAAAAGATGACGCTGAATTACGTCAAATTTTCCTTGATGAAGGCATTGATGCAGCAAAATATGACGCAGCGTTCAACGGCTTTGCTGTCGATTCAATGGTTCGTCGTTCAGACAAAGCCTTTAAAGACAGTGGCCTTACAGGCGTTCCAGCAGTCATTGTGAATAACCGTTACCTTGTGGAAGCACAAAGCATTCAGAGCCTTGATGAGTACTTTGAACTCGTGAACTTCTTACTGAAAAAGTAATTCATGATAAAAGGGAGCCTCGTTATCGGCTCCCTTTTTACAAACCTACTCCGTAAAAACGTTATACCGCCTGTGCTGTCAATTGTTTCAATAATCTATCCATAGAGCGATAACCTAACGCTTCCGCTAAATGCTTCTTCTCAATACTTTCAACGCCTTCAAGATCCGCAATCGTCCGCGCCACTTTAATGATTTTATGGTAAGCACGAATCGATAAACCTAACCGATGCAGTGCATTCTCCAAAAACTCAGAATCTTGTTTCATTAAAGGGCAAAACTGCTCAATTTCACGACTGCCTAATAATGAGTTAACCTTTCCATTTCGGGCCTGCATTCGTTCTCTTGCAATCAAAACTCTCTCTTTTACGACTTGTGTGGCTTCACCTCGATCGCCACCTTCAGATAGCATTCCTTTCGGTAATAAAGGGATTTCAAGTGACATATCAAAACGATCCAACAGTGGTCCTGATAACCGATTTAAATAGCGCAAAATAATCTGTGGATTCGTTCGTGATTGCTCACCTTCGTAATACCCTGTTGGACTAGGGTTCAATGCACCGACTAATTGAAAACGGGCTGGAAATCGAGTTTTCCCCGCAGCACGAGAGATGATGATCTCTCCAGATTCAAGCGGTTCCCGTAACGAATCCAGCACCTTGCGTTCAAATTCCGGCATTTCATCCAAAAACAGCAAACCATTATGTGCTAATGATATTTCACCTGGCCGTGGTATCGATCCCCCTCCCACCAGCGCTGCCATCGAACTCGAATGGTGCGGTGAACGAAAAGGCCGCTGCTTCCAGTTATGTTGATTGATCTCCTGCTGAGTCAACGACGCGACCGAAGCGGTATCCATAGCCTCAGCCTCACTCATCTCAGGTAACAAATCACACAACCGAGAGGCGAGCATGGTTTTTCCTGTACCGGGAGGCCCAAGAAAAAGCAAATTATGATTGCCAGCCGCCGCGATCTCTAACGCTCTTTTCCCCTGTTGCTGACCAATAATATCCTGTAAATCCCGCTCTAAAGGCTTGTGAACATGAATCGATGGCGTTTGAAATAGACTAAGAGTCTGTTGCCCGCATAAGTCAGCACATACTTCGAGTAAACTCTGTGCGGATTTATGGTTATCCTTGCCAACCAGAGCCGCTTGATCGCCATTTTCATGCGGAACCACCAAACACCGTTGTTGTCGGTTTGCGGCTAACGCGGCAGGTAGAACACCTTTTACCGCGCGTAATTCACCAGATAATGCCAACTCTCCAATAAACTCACACCCTTCTAATTTCGTTAGTGCGATTTGCTGAGATGCAGCCAATATCCCAAGCGCAATAGGCAGATCAAATCGCCCTCCCTCTTTAGGCAAGTCCGCTGGAGCCAAGTTAACGGTGATCCGCTTGGCTGGAAACTCAAATTTAGAGTTAATGATCGCACTGCGTACCCGATCCCGAGACTCTTTAACCGTGGTTTCAGGTAACCCAACCAAAGCAAAACCGGGCATCCCATTACTAATATGTACTTCTATCGTGACTTCGGGTGCTTCCACCCCAACGCTGGCCCGACTATGAATAATCGCTAATCCCATGAGCATTCCTAAGTGGCGGAGTTACAAGAATTTATCCTCAATAAAGAGCGTAAACTCACTTCAACAAGATGTTATATAGCGTGTTTGTATTAGTAGGAAATGTGAAAAAAGTATGAGTTTTCTCTTGTCACGTAGCAGATTTGTATGATAACACTAGAGACGCAAACCATTTCGTAAGACATTACGTAACAAAAATAAGAGATGTATGAAATTTAACGCCCGCACTTACGCACTAATTAACCTGATTATCGTGGTCATTATTAAGACCGCGCGGGGGCGAGTGGGCAGAAAATAACCACAAGATTTTACAAACCCTCGCACTGAAAAGTCCGGGGGTTTTTTCTAATTTATAGACCTAAAATTACACTTTATAACTCAAGAAAATATCACTCAATACGATATTCAGACAGATCGATGACAGGAAGAATGGGAGCACAAGATGTGCAGTCAAAATGGATTAAGCTACCAACCAAAAAGTAGCACAGGAGGATTACGATGAGAGGTGCAGATTTAGTCGTATCCGCATTAAAACAACAGGGCATTAAAACCATTTTCGGTTACCCCGGTGGGGCCATTATGCCCATTTATGATGCACTCTATGATGGCGGCGTGGAGCATATCCTTTGTCGTCACGAACAAGGCGCAGCAATGGCGGCTATCGGTATGGCTCGTGCCACACAAGATGTCGCGGTATGCATGGCGACCTCTGGCCCGGGAGCAACGAACCTCGTCACCGGCCTCGCCGATGCTTTCCTTGATTCAATTCCTCTTGTCGCTATTACCGGACAAGTTGCTAGCTCTCATATTGGCACCGATGCATTCCAAGAGATGGACGTCATTGGAATGTCTTTAGCTTGTACCAAACATAGCTACCTTGTGACTCATATTGACGATCTCGCACCGACACTCTCTGAAGCGTTTGAAGTCGCAAAAACAGGCCGCCCTGGCCCTGTTATTGTCGATATCGCAAAAGATGTACAGCTTGCCGAAGCTCCTGTTTCTGCCATTCCTTCATTTGTGCCACCAGCAATGCCCGTTGCAAGCGAAGCCTCACTTCAACAAGCTCAAGCACTGTTAGCCGCCAGCACGCGCCCTGTACTGTATGTCGGTGGCGGTGTTCAACTTGGCAAAGCCACTGAATCAGTGCGCGAGTTTTTACGCTTAAACCCAATGCCATCAGTCAGCACACTGAAAGGATTAGGTACGGTTGAGCGTCATGACCCGCACTTTTTAGGCATGCTAGGGATGCATGGAACCAAAGCGGCCAACTTAGTGGTTCAAGAGTCTGATCTGCTGATCGTCGTCGGCGCAAGGTTTGATGACCGTGTGACAGGCAAACTTGATACTTTTGCGCCACATGCAAAAGTCATCCATATCGATATTGATGCCGCAGAGTTCAATAAATTGCGTGTTGCCAATGCGTCATTGCGCGGCGATATCAACTTGATCCTTCCACAGTTAGAGCTATCACAAGATATTAGCCCTTGGGTACATCACTCAGAAAGCTTACGTTCAGGCTTTAAGTGGCGTTATGACCATCCTGGCGATCTGATTTTTGCTCCATTAATGCTTAAACAGCTATCGGATATGATGCCGGAAAATTCAATCATCTCGACCGATGTTGGACAGCACCAAATGTGGGCAGCGCAACATACTCAACCTCGTGAACCACAAAATTTCATTACATCCGCAGGTCTTGGCACCATGGGTTTTGGCCTACCCGCTGCGATGGGCGCGAGTGTTGCTCGACCAGATGACCAATCCATCCTCATCTCTGGTGATGGATCTTTCATGATGAATGTGCAGGAGTTAGGTACGCTGAAACGCCGTCAGATTCCCGTAAAAATCGTACTGATCAACAACCAACGATTAGGCATGGTACGCCAATGGCAATCACTCTTTTTTGATGGTCGCCATAGCGAAACCATCTTAGATGACAACCCTGATTTCGTTATGCTTGCCAAAGCTTTTGATATCCCAGGAAAAACCATCACACGTAAAGAAGAAGTCGAACCTGCGCTTAAAGAGATGCTAGAAAGTAAGACCGCTTACATGCTGCATGTTCTTATTTCTGAAGAAGAAAATGTATGGCCGCTGGTTCCACCGGGCGCATCAAACAGTGACATGTTGGAGAACACCTAATGGAAAGATACTTATTAGATATCAAAGCCGATGATAAGCCCGTACTGCTTGAGCGTGTATTACGTGTGATCCGCCACCGTGGCTTTATCATCAAACAGGTTGCCGCCACTCAAAATCATGAAAGCAACGTAGCCAGTGTTGAAATTATTGTCGACAGTGACCGTCCTATCTCCTTTTTGGTGAATCAAATAGAGAAATTATGGGACATTAAAAGTGTTGATGTCATGACGATTAGCAAACACGAACTACCAAACAATAATTTACAACAGAGCATTAGTGCATAAGGACATCAAAATGACAGCAAAAACAGCCGACTACATTTGGTTCAATGGTGAAATGATCCCTTGGGAAAATGCACAAGTTCATGTTCTTACTCATGCGATGCATTATGGCACATCTGTATTTGAGGGCGTTCGTTGCTACAACACACCGAAAGGTCCTGTGATTTTTCGCCACCCAGAACATGTAAAACGCCTGAAGAACTCAGCTAAAATTTACCGCTTCCCTATCCCGTACACGGAAGAGGAGATCATGGAAGCGACACGTGAAACTCTACGCCAAAACAAACTGCAATCTGCTTACATTCGTCCACTTGGCTTTGTCGGAAATGTAGGGCTTGGCGTCTGTCCACCAGAAAGTACTGAGATGGATTTAATTATCGCGGCCTTCCCTTGGGGTTCGTACTTGGGCGAAGAAGCGCTTGAAAATGGCGTTGATGCGATGATCTCAAGTTGGAATCGCGCGGCACCTAATACCATCCCAACCGCAGCAAAAGCCGGCGGTAACTACTTATCGTCCCTACTTGTTGGTGGGGAAGCTCGCCGCAATGGTTACGCTGAAGGTATCGCACTCAGTGTCGATGGTTACCTATCCGAAGGGGCTGGCGAAAATATCTTTGTGATTCGTGATGGTATTCTCTCTACACCACCAGCGACCAGTGCCATTTTACCAGGGATCACTCGTGATTCAATCATGGTGCTTGCCAAAGAGATGGGTTACGAAATTCGCGAAGAAAACATTGCCCGCGAAGCGTTATACCTTGCTGATGAAATTTTCATGACAGGCACCGCAGCTGAAATCGTACCGGTTCGTACCGTCGATAAGATCACGATCGGAGAAGGCAAGCGAGGCCCGATAACACAACAAGTTCAAGCGGCTTACTTTGGGCTGTTCAACGGCAAAACAGAAGATAAATGGGGCTGGCTAGACTACGTTTACCCACAAGACGTTTAACCACAGAAAGTGCCACCCCAGATAACGCTTAATTAGCAAAATATTGAATAAGGAAATACAAATGCCAACGGCTCCTAAGAATAAATATCGCAGTGCTACCACCACTCACGGACGTAACATGGCTGGTGCTCGTGCCTTATGGCGCGCAACTGGTGTAAAAGAAGAAGATTTCGGTAAACCGATTATTGCCGTCGTCAACTCTTTCACTCAATTTGTACCTGGCCACGTTCATCTTAAAGACATGGGTCAACTGGTGGCGGGTGAAATAGAGAAAGCAGGCGGCATAGCCAAAGAGTTCAACACCATCGCGGTCGACGATGGCATCGCAATGGGTCATGGAGGTATGTTGTACTCACTACCATCACGTGAATTGATTGCTGATTCAGTCGAGTACATGGTCAACGCACACTGCGCCGATGCGATGGTTTGCATCTCTAACTGTGACAAAATCACTCCAGGGATGATGATGGCCGCCATGCGCCTTAATATACCAGTGATCTTTGTATCAGGCGGCCCGATGGAAGCGGGTAAAACCAAGCTTTCCGATCAGATCATCAAACTCGACCTTGTTGATGCCATGATCCAAGGTGCCGATCCAACGATTTCGGATGAACAGAGTGAGCAAGTAGAGCGCTCTGCGTGCCCAACTTGTGGCTCATGTTCAGGTATGTTTACCGCTAACTCAATGAACTGTTTAACCGAAGCGCTAGGATTATCTCAACCGGGTAATGGTTCAATGCTCGCCACTCATGCAGACCGTGAGCAGTTGTTTATCAATGCGGGTAAACGTGTGGTTGAATTAACTAAGCGCTATTACGAACAAGGTGATGACTCCGCCCTGCCACGCAACATTGCCAATAAAGCTGCGTTTGAAAATGCCATGGCGCTTGATATTGCGATGGGCGGATCGAGTAATACTGTGCTTCACCTAATCGCCTCAGCTCAAGAGGGTGATATTGACTTTGATATGGAAGATATCGACGCAATGTCTCGCCGTGTTCCACATTTATGTAAAGTTGCCCCTTCTACACCGAAGTACCACATGGAAGATGTACACCGTGCTGGTGGCGTAATGGCGATTCTGGGTGAGCTAGATCGTGCAGGTCTATTAAATGGTGAAACCAATACCGTATTGGGTTTAACCATGAAAGAGCAATTAGCTCAATACGATATCATGCAGACTGAAGATGAAGCGGTACTTAAGTTTTTCCGCGCGGGCCCAGCAGGCATTCGCACCACGAAAGCTTTCTCACAAGATTGCCGCTGGGATCGATTAGACGATGATCGTGAGAATGGCTGTATTCGCACCAAAGAGAACGCTTTTAGCCAAGAAGGTGGGCTTGCGGTACTATCTGGCAACATCGCGGTTGATGGCTGTATTGTCAAAACCGCAGGCGTTGATGAAGAAAACCTTAAATTCCAAGGCCCAGCGGTCGTATTTGAGAGCCAAGATACTGCGGTTGACGGTATTTTAGGTGGCCAAGTTAAAGCTGGTGATGTTGTGGTGATCCGCTACGAAGGACCAAAAGGTGGCCCAGGAATGCAAGAAATGCTCTACCCAACCACCTATCTAAAATCGATGGGGCTAGGTAAAGCGTGTGCATTATTAACCGACGGTCGATTCTCAGGCGGAACATCCGGCCTCTCAATTGGCCACGTATCCCCTGAAGCGGCAAGTGGCGGAACCATTGGTTTGGTTCAACAGGGCGATATCATCACCATTGATATCCCAAGCCGCTCGATAACATTAGACGTTGCTGAAACTGAATTGGCCGCTCGTCGCAGCGCTCAAGATCAACAAGGCTGGAAACCAGTTAACCGCCAACGTGAAGTTTCGTTTGCTTTGAAAGCGTATGCCAGCATGGCAACCAGTGCCGATAAAGGCGCGGTTCGTGATAAGTCGAAATTGGACGATTAGTTCGACAACAGAGAAAGGATTACTGTTCTTATGACGACAACTCAACAAACTGGCGCAGACTATCTGCGTCAGATCTTACGTGCTCCCGTCTATGAAGTAGCAACGGTCACCCCATTGCAAGCGATGCCACGCTTATCTGAACGCATGGGGAACCACATTCAGCTCAAACGTGAAGATCGCCAACCGGTGCACTCCTTCAAACTTCGTGGTGCCTATAACATGGTTTCCAGTTTGTCTGAAGAGCAAAAACAGGCGGGAGTCATTGCAGCATCAGCAGGCAACCACGCACAAGGCATGGCGCTATCAGGAACTAAATTGGGTATCCAAACCACCATTGTGATGCCCAAAACAACGCCCGATATCAAGGTAGAAGCGGTACGTGGATTTGGTGGTAAGGTCATTTTACACGGCAGCAATTTTGATGAAGCCAAAGCAGAAGCAGAACGTTTATCCGCTGAGTATGGCTATACGTTTGTTCCTCCGTTTGATCACCCATTAGTGATCGCAGGGCAAGGCACGATTGGCATGGAAATGCTGCAGCAAAATGGTCATTTAGATTATATTTTTGTTCCTGTTGGCGGCGGTGGTTTAGCAGCAGGTGTTGCGGTATTAATCAAACAGTTGATGCCGGAAATCAAGATCATTGCAGTTGAACCTGAAGATTCAGCCTGCCTAAAAGCCGCCTTAGATGCCGGAGAACCTGTCGTTCTTGATCAGGTCAGCATGTTTGCCGATGGTGTTGCGGTAAAACGCATTGGTGAAGAGACTTTCCGACTTTGCCAGCAATATATCGATGGCCATATTACGGTTTCCAGCGATGAAATCTGTGCTGCCGTTAAAGATATTTTTGAAGATACTCGCGCCATTGCGGAACCTTCCGGAGCGCTGGCACTGGCTGGATTAAAAAAATACGCAGAAGCCAATCAACTCAAAGATAAACAACTTGGCACGGTTTTATCGGGTGCTAACACCAACTTCCACGGTTTGCGCTATGTTTCCGAACGTTGTGAACTCGGTGAAAAACGCGAAGGGTTACTCGCGGTGACTATCCCTGAACGCCAAGGTGCATTCTTAGAGTTCTGCAATATTATTGGTGGTCGTGCGGTTACTGAGTTTAACTATCGTTATAACGATGATCGCTTAGCGAATATCTTTGTTGGTGTCCGTTTGCAAGGCGGTCAAGATGAGCTTCTCAGCATTATTGATGATTTGCGTGAAGGTGGCTATCCCGTCGCCGATCTTTCTGATGATGAGATGGCAAAACTCCATGTTCGCTACATGATAGGCGGAAAACCCTCAAAGCAACTCAAAGAGCGATTATACAGCTTCGAATTTCCGGAATATCCGGGGGCGCTACTTAAGTTCCTCAGCACTCTAGGAACGCATTGGAATATAAGCCTGTTTAATTACCGAAATCACGGAGCTGATTATGGACGAGTTCTTTGTGGTTTTGAGCTTGATGAGCAAGATTTAGCTCAGTTTTCGACGCATTTACGCGAACTTGGCTACCAGTGCAAAGATGAAAGTGATAACCCATCGTATAAGTTTTTTCTTTCATAAAAGAGAGTGTTAAGAAGGTCATTTCTTCTTAAAAACGGTCGTTAGATAAACAAGCGAGATACTCATATCTCGCTTGTTTTATTTGTGTAGCTGATGCTCATTTTTATTACCCAATATCACCTAATCGACGCTCATCCAACCAATCATGATACAACTGTTCACTCGACCCTAAATAGTCCACCATCCATTTAATCAGCTTGTGGTTATCGTCTTTTCGCCAAACTAAACAACACTGACTCAATGGTTTATCATCAGGCATGACTTTTTCAACCAACTGACCATCGGCGATCAATGGTGCGGCGATATGGCGCGGCATATAACCCACACCAACCCCATTCTTCAAACACTCAATCGCACTATACCAATTAGGCAATAGCAGACGTCTTTGCTGCGGATAATGCCCAGTATGACGCTTGGGTAGCACACTGGATGTATCATCTAAACATATGGCAGGAAACTGGCTAACGAACGATTCTGTGAGGTTTTGTTCTTTCACACATGGATGACTTGGTGACATCACTAGAGCCCAATCCAAGAGACCCATCTCTTTTACCTCAAAATCGCCGCCTACTGGAATAGCAGAGGTCGCACCAATAACAATATCCGCCCTGCCTTGTGCGATCGCTTCCCAAGAGCCATTAAAAACCTCCATATTGATCTGCAGTTCAGCAAACTCAAATGTCTGGTAAAAATCTTCAATCATGGGTTTCATTTTATCGAGCTTAACCACGTTATCTAGGGTTAACTTTAGCGTTTTCTGCCAGCCATGAGCCGCTCGTTTGGTTTGCGCTTTTACTTCTGACATCTGCCTAAGTAGCACGCGAGCTTCTTCAATAAATAACTCACCAGCCGGTGTTAACTCGACCTTTCTTGGTAATCGCCGAAACAAGATGACATCCAAATCTTGCTCAACCTGTCTAACTCCATAACTGATCGCAGAAGGAACTTTATGTAACACCTCAGCGGCGGCGGTAAAGCTACCGAGTCGAGCCACCGTATCGAGCATTTCCAATGATGATTTAGAGAACATAAGCTTTCAAATTTTTTGATTGATAACCACTAATTTTAACGTTTTATTTTATAAAGGTCGAAGGAATACAATGAAAACGTAAATAAACAAGGGCTGGCGCCAACCTAAACAGTTCATCAACAAACAAATATTTTGAATGGAAATCGTATGAAAATCTCCAAGTTACAACTCATCTACTTAGCTGCGCTTTCGATGTTAGGTTTTATAGCCACAGATATGTATCTCCCTGCGTTTAAAATTATGGAGACAGACTTCGCCACAGGCCCAGAACAAATCGCTCTTTCTCTCACCGTATTTCTTGCGGGTATGGCGATAGGGCAACTGCTATGGGGCTTAGCTTCTGATAAATTTGGCCATAGAAACACCTTGGTTGTCGGCCTAGGCGTGTTCACTCTCGCTTCATTTGGTTTAGCCTTTAGCACTGAAGTTTGGCAACTATTAAGCTTGCGCTTCATTCAAGCGATCGGCGTATGTGCACCTGCGGTTATTTGGCAGGCGATGGTCATAAAACGTTATCCAGCAAGTGGTAGCCAACAAATTTTTGCGACAATTATGCCCTTAGTCGCGCTATCACCAGCCCTAGCACCTCAGTTAGGTGTGTTACTTGCGGACAATTTTGGCTGGCACAGTATTTTTATCACATTAACGTTAATGGGTGTCATGCTGGTATTAGCAACCATGAGCCAACCTCAAGAGAAGGTTGAAAGTAAGCAAAGCTCAATCAAAACAGATATCAAAGCGTTACTGCACTCTAAAACCTATGTGGGCAATGTCATGATGTTTGCAATGGCGTCCGCTGCATTCTTCGCTTACTTAACGGGGATGCCTGAAATCATGAGCCAACTAGGCTATGAACCAAAAGACATCGGTTTAAGCTTTATCCCGCAAACCATCGCTTTTATGGTCGGTGGTTACATGGGCAAAGTTGGTGTGAAAAAATTTGGTGATGAAAAGGTTCTGAAGCAATTAATTGGTCTTTTCAGTGTCGCGACTCTGCTTATTTTCATCGCATCTCAGTGGACGCTATCATCCATTTGGCCAATTTTAGCCCCCTTCTGCTTAATTGCGGTAGCAAATGGTGCGTTATACCCAATCGTCGTAAACCGCGCACTATCTAGCGCAAAAAACAGCCCAGCAACCGCTGCGGGCCTACAAAATAGTCTGCAAATCTGTGTCAGTGGTTTTGCAAGCGCACTTGTCGCGGTCTTCGCAAGCCAAGCTCAGATGGTGACTGGTATTGCGATAATCATTTGCCTAGGCGGTTTATGGGTAGGTTATATCGTATCAAACAGAGAGCTATCTAAACACTTCAGAGCACCAGACAACGCTCGAGTGGTCAGCGACGAATAATTAAAAATTGATTAATAAACAACTCGGTTAGCTAGAAAACGAAAAAGCCGCGAAATTCGCGGCTTTTTTATATGAGACATCTTTATAAACTTTTCAAGCCCCACTTTTCAGCGGTCGCTTTGAAAAAACCTTGCGTCTTTTTCAGCTCAACCCAGTGGTTCACATAATTGATCCACACTTGGTCATCTTGAGGAAGTAACATCGAAATGGGTGTTGGTCGACGCGGATCTTCGACAGGCACAATCGCTAACTGTTTAAACTTCTTCACCAGCGTCGCGGCTTCAACATTGGACGTCACTGATACATCAGCACGGCGAGCCAGTAATTCCTGAAAATCACGAGCAGGCGCTTCTATAACAATGTGTTTTGCTTCAGGGAAAAACTCTTTAACCATCTTCTCTTGCACAGTACCCAGTGTCGCCGCAACTTTGATGTTCGAATCATTAAAGTCCTCCCAACTGGAAAATTTAGTCAGGTCTTTTTTCTGTACAACTGGAACAAAAGCTAAATAAAAGTAAGGCTGACTATAACCCGCAACTTTGGCACGCGACATATTCAGCGACGCACTTCCGGTAATGTCATATTTATTCGCAGTAATGCCATTAACCAAGGTTTTCCAATCGGTTGCGATATATTCGACCTTGACTCCAAGATCTTTCGCTAATTCCGTCGTGACATCAATATCAAAACCGCGATAACTATTGGTTGCTGGATCTTTCATGGTCATCGGGTTCCAGTCTCCCGTGGTTCCCACTCGCATCACGCCAGTGTCTAAAATCTCTTTTAAACGGCTATCCGCCGAAACTTGTCCAACCGCGAGCAAACACATTCCTAGTGCTATAATGAATCTCTTCATTGTCTATTCCTTAATATTATTAACTTTTTTTCTCATAGTCTTGATAACATAGCAGTAACATCGAAATTTTATTAGTTAGGATAGTAACTTATTGTGAATTACCGACACTTTTTCTTCCTTTTTACTCCCTTACTTATCACTGGTTGCTCTAGTTATGAGTGGGGATGGTATGTGCTTGATCCTTCCACCGAGCAAGGTCGGACAAACATCGGTTTTCTCTTAGGTGGTTTTGAAGATACGATAGCAGTATCCCTCCTGAGTATGCTCTTTGCTATGTCGATTGGACTAATGATCGCACTACCCGCTCTTTCAGATAAGAAATGGCTCAATCTAATCAACCGTGTTTATGTAGAGACGATCCGCTCTATTCCGGTTCTGGTGCTTTTACTGTGGGTTTATTACGGTATGCCTACACTGATGGATATCTCACTCAACCACTTTTGGGCTGGGGTGATCGCATTAACCATCGCAGAAAGTGCCTTTATGGCCGAAGTATTTCGTGGTGGCATTCAAGCGATTCATAAAGGTCAGCACGAAGCCGCAGAATCACTTGGATTGAATTATTGGCAGAAGATGCGCTTTATTATTCTTCCTCAAGCATTAAGACAAATTCTGCCACCGCTAGGTAATCAATTTGTCTACATTCTCAAAATGTCTTCGCTGGTGAGTGTAATCGGCTTAAGTGATTTAACTCGACGAGCTAACGAGCTGGTGGTTAATGAGTACTTACCTCTAGAGATATACACATTCTTGGTACTTGAATATTTAGTGCTTATCCTAGTGGTTTCACAAGGAGTAAGAATGTTGGAAAAACGAATTGCGGTACCGAGCCACTAATCAGTCATAAGTGGGTAATTGATTCACACGATTTGAACATAAGACACAAAAAGTAAAAAAGCCGCAAACAGTGCGGCTTTTTCGTTTAACTCTTGAATTACTTCTTAATTTTCGCAGGTCTCTGCCAGTTTGCGATTTTACGCTCTTTCGCTCTGCTAATAACCAATTCGCTTTCCGCGACATCTCTGGTAACAGTCGAACCAGCACCAATCGTTGCACCGTCTGCAATAGTGACAGGAGCAATTAATTGGCTATCTGAACCAACAAAAACATCATCACCAATAATGGTTTTAAATTTATTAGCACCATCATAATTACAAGTGATTGCACCAGCACCAACATTCACACGTTGGCCAATTTCAGCATCACCCAAGTACGTTAGGTGATTGGCTTTAGAGCCTTCGCCTAAACACGTATTTTTCACTTCCACAAAGTTACCTACATGCGAGTTATTACGCATATCGGCACCAGGGCGTAAGCGAGTAAATGGACCCACCGTACAGTCTTCACCAACGGTTGCACCTTCAATGACACTGTATGGACGAACGATAGTGTTATCATCAATCTCACAGTCTTTTAGTACACAGCCAGCGCCAATTTTGACATTATCACCAAGGGTAACAGCACCTTCGATAATCACATTCACATCGATCTCGACATCCATACCATATTGAATTGAACCACGTAGGTCAAAACGAGCAGGATCGCGTAGCATAACGCCTTGCTCTAATAAGTACTGAGCTTGCATTTGCTGATAGGCACGCTCTAATCGAGCTAACTGAGCACGGTCATTAACCCCTTCCACTTCGATAGGGTTAGCAGGGTGAACCGCTTCAACCGCACGTCCTTCATTATGCGCAGCTGCGATGACATCAGTAAGGTAGTATTCACCTTGTGCGTTTTGGTTATTTAAGCCAGATAACCAACGCTTCAGATCACCACCGGTTGCCACCATGACGCCAGTGTTGATCTCTTTAATCAATTTTTGTTCGTCAGTCGCATCTTTCTGCTCAACAATCGCCACAACAGGGCCATTTTTACGCACAATACGGCCATAGCCCATTGGGTTATCAAGCACAACAGTAAGCAGTGCGATACCGCCAGTAGGTTGTGCTTCCAGTAAGTTTTCAATGGTCTCAGAAGAGATCAATGGAACATCCCCATAAAGCACTAAGATCTTTTCATCATCTTCAAACTTTGGCGAAGCTTGATCCACAGCGTGACCGGTACCTAACTGATCCGCTTGAAGGATCCAGTTAACTGGCTCTTCTGCTAATTCACTCTTCATTTGATCACCACCGTGACCATATACAAGGTGAATGTTATGCGCCCCAAGATCGCTGCAAGTATCGATCACATGCTTAACCATTGGTTTACCCGCTAACGTGTGAAGTACCTTTGGCATATTGGAGTACATACGGGTGCCTTTACCCGCAGCCAGGATAACTGAGCTAAATTTCATGTTCTAACCTATGACGTTTTTTTAATGCGGCTATTTTAGCCGGAATTCACTGAGCTGTTAAATCTGTATTACAAATTATTGATATCAAATAAGCAAAAAGGCGACCAATTGGCCGCCTTTGTCTCAACGTTGCTACTTAATTGCTTAATTAGCGACGTTTCTTCGTCAGTTCGATAACTCGTAACTGAGCAATGGCTTTAGCGAGTTCGCTTGCCGCTTGTGCGAAGTCCATGTCGCCATGCTGATTCTGGATATGTTCCTCAGCTTTGCGCTTGGCTTCTTCCGCCTTAGCTGCGTCTAGTTCTTCACCACGGATTGCCGTATCAGCCAGTACAGTCGCTGTACCCGGTTGAACTTCAATCATACCACCAGAAACATAAATAATTTCTTCGTGGCCGTGCTGTTTCACGATACGCACCATGCCAGGCTTAATAGCGGTCAGCAGCGGGGTGTGACCATGGAAAATACCAAGTTCACCTTCGCTTCCGGTCACCTGAAATGTTTCAACACGACCTGAGAAAAGTTTTTTCTCTGCGCTTACTACATCTAGATGAAAGGTTATTGCTGCCATATCGCCTCCTATTTAGCCTTATAGCTTCTTGGCATTCTCAATAGCTTCGTCAATAGTACCGCAGTACATGAACGCTTGCTCTGGAATGTCATCGTATTCACCAGCTAGTAGACCTTTAAAGCCACGTAGAGTCTCTTTAAGAGCTACGTAAACACCTGGGTCACCTGTAAATACTTCCGCTACGTGGTAAGGCTGAGTAAGGAACTTCTCAATCTTACGAGCACGAGATACAACTTGCTTATCTGTTTCAGATAGCTCGTCCATACCTAGGATAGCGATGATATCTTTCAGCTCTTTATAGCGCTGAAGTGTTGTTTGAACACCTTGAGCGATATCATAGTGCTCTTGACCAACCACTAGAGGATCAAGCATACGAGATGTTGAATCTAGCGGGTCAATCGCAGGGTATAAACCCATTGCTGCGATGTTACGGTTAAGTACAACCGTTGCATCCAAGTGAGCAAACGTTGTTGCTGGAGATGGATCCGTTAAGTCATCCGCAGGTACGTATACCGCCTGAACAGAAGTAATAGAACCCTGTCTAGTCGATGTAATACGTTCCTGAAGAACACCCATTTCTTCAGCTAGTGTTGGCTGGTAGCCTACCGCAGATGGCATACGACCTAGTAGAGCCGAAACCTCAGTACCTGCAAGTGTGTAACGGTAGATGTTATCAATGAACAGTAGTACGTCACGACCTTCGTCACGGAAACGCTCTGCCATTGTAAGACCAGTCAAGGCAACACGTAAACGGTTTCCTGGTGGCTCGTTCATCTGACCGTAAACCATTGCTACTTTTGATTCTTCAGGTTTTTCGATGTTAACAACACCAGCTTCCTGCATCTCAAAGTAGAAATCGTTACCTTCACGTGTACGCTCACCTACACCCGCAAATACGGATAGGCCTGAGTGTTGTAGTGCGATGTTGTTGATAAGTTCCATCATGTTAACGGTCTTACCTACACCAGCACCACCGAATAGACCGATTTTACCACCCTTAGCGAATGGGCAAATCAAGTCGATTACTTTAACACCAGTCTCTAGAAGCGCTGTCTCGTTAGACTGCTCTTCGTAGCTTGGAGCTTCACGGTGAATTGCATAATGCTCTTCAGCACCAATGTCGCCACACTCATCAATCGCATCACCAAGTACATTCATGATACGGCCAAGAGTTTTAGTGCCCACTGGAACTGTAATTGGAGCGCCAGTATTTACTACTGTCAAACCACGACGTAAACCATCAGAGCTACCCATTACGATTGCGCGAATTACGCCACCGCCAAGTTGTTGCTGAACTTCAAGAACTAGACGTTCTTTAGCATCAGTAACATTCAGAGCATCGTATACACGTGGTACTTCGCCCTGTGGGAACTCTACGTCGACTACCGCACCGATGATCTGTACGATCTTACCTGTAGCCATCGTTAATCCTCTAAACTAATTAGTTTTACCTAAGCTTTAAACCGAATAAGCGTTAAACCGCAGCGGCACCAGAAACAATTTCAGATAGTTCTTGTGTAATCGCCGATTGACGGGCTTTGTTATACACAAGTTCTAAATCATCAATAATGTCACCAGCGTTATCAGTTGCTGCTTTCATTGCAATCATTCGAGCCGCTTGCTCTGAAGCAAGGTTCTCTACCACACCTTGGTATACTTGAGATTCGACATAGCGAACCAACAATGTATCAAGTAATGGTTTTGGCTCGGGCTCATAAATATAATCCCAAGAATGATCGCGCTTAACTGCTTCGCTGTCTGATTTCGGCAAAGGTAGTAATTGATCGATCGTTGGTTCTTGAACCATAGTGTTTTCAAATTTGTTAAACACTAGGTATAGACGATCTAATTCGCCTTCATCATATTTCTTCAGCATTACGCCAACAGAACCGATTAGGTCTTCAAGGCTTGGGCTATCACCTAAACCTGAAACCTGCGCAGCTACTTTAGCGCCACTGTTATTGAAAAATGCTGTTGCTTTTGAACCAACAACGGCCAGTTCAATTTCAGCACCTTTCTCAGACCAAGCTTGCATGTCATTCATAGCTTTTTTGAACAAGTTAATGTTCAAGCCACCACACAAACCACGGTCAGTAGAAATAATGATATAACCAACACGCTTGGCTTCACGCTCATCTAAGTACGGATGTCTGTACTCAAGACTTGCATTAGCCAAATGACCGATCACCTTACGCATTGTTTCAGCATACGGACGAGAAGCTTCCATCGCATCTTGCGAGCGACGCATTTTTGAAGCTGCTACCATTTCCATTGCTTTCGTGATCTTTTGAGTGCTTTTAACACTCCCGATCTTATTACGAATCTCTTTTGCGCCGGCCATCGTTACTCTCCGTTAGTGGGTGACCCGAAGGCCACCAACCAATTACCAGGTCTGGGTTGCTTTGAAATCATCAGCAAGCTTTTTCAGCTTAGCTTCGATGTCGCTATTATAAGCACCCGTAGCGTTGATCTCTGTTGCGAAATCAGCGTATTGACCATGAGCGTACGACAGTAGTGATGCTTCAAAATCTAGAACTTTATTCAGTTCTACATCGTTCAAGTAACCACGTTCCGCCGCGAAGATAACTAGGGCTTGATCAAATACAGACATTGGAGCGTACTGCTTCTGCTTCATTAGTTCTGTAACTTTTTGACCATGGTCTAGCTGCTTCTTAGTCGCATCATCAAGATCAGACGAGAACTGTGCGAATGCCGCAAGTTCACGGTATTGAGCTAGTGCAGTACGGATACCGCCAGATAGCTTCTTGATGATTTTCGTTTGCGCTGAACCACCTACACGAGAAACTGAGATACCTGGGTCAACAGCAGGACGAACACCCGCGTTGAATAGCTCAGTTTGTAGGAAGATCTGACCATCAGTAATCGAGATTACGTTAGTCGGTACGAATGCAGATACGTCACCAGCTTGCGTTTCAATGATAGGAAGAGCAGTTAAAGAACCAGTCTTACCTTTCACTTCACCGTTAGTGAAATTTTCTACGTATACTTCGCTTACACGAGCTGCACGCTCTAGAAGACGAGAGTGAAGATAGAAAACATCACCAGGGAACGCTTCACGACCCGGTGGACGTTTTAGTAGTAGAGAGATCTGACGATACGCTACCGCTTGCTTAGATAGATCATCATAAATGATCAATGCATCTTCGCCACGGTCACGGAAGTATTCACCCATCGCACAACCAGAATACGGTGCAAGATATTGCAGCGCAGCAGATTCAGAAGCAGAAGCAACAACAACAACGGTATTCGCCAATGCGCCGTGCTCTTCTAATTTGCGAACTACGTTGGCAATAGTCGATGCTTTCTGACCGATTGCTACGTAGATTGAGAAAATACCAGAATCTTTCTGGTTAATGATTGCATCGATCGCCATCGCTGTTTTACCAGTTTGACGGTCACCGATGATTAGCTCACGCTGACCACGGCCGATTGGAATCATTGAGTCAACTGACTTGTAGCCAGTTTGTACTGGTTGATCTACCGATTTACGGTCGATTACACCAGGTGCGATTACTTCTACAGGCGAAGACAATTTTGCTTCGATTGGACCTTTACCATCAATTGGCTCACCCAGTGTGTTTACAACACGACCAAGCATTTCAGGACCAACTGGTACTTCAAGAATACGACCAGTACCTGTAACTTTCATGCCTTCTTGTAAGTCAGCATATGGACCCATAACAACCGCACCAACCGAGTCACGCTCAAGGTTAAGTGCGAGTGCATAGCGCCCACTTGGTAGTTCAATCATTTCACCTTGCATCACGTCCGCTAGGCCGTGAATACGGATGATACCGTCACTTACCGATATGATTGTACCTTCATTGCGAGCTTCACTAACAACGTTGAAAGATTCAATACGTTGTTTGATTAGATCGCTTATTTCAGTGGAATTAAGTTGCATGCTCCAATCCCCATTAAGACTGCAAGGCATCGCTCAGGCGGTTCAAACGACCACGCGCTGAGTTATCGATGACTAGGTCTCCGGCTCGAATAATAACCCCACCAAGTAGGGTCTCATCTACACTGCAATTCAGCTGAACTTTGCGTTCAAGACGCTGCTCAAGTTTGCTGCTGATATCTGTGCGTTGTTCTTCAGAAAGTTCTACGGCTGAAAGTACTTCAACGTCGATCTCCTTCTCATGCTCTTGTTTAAGCACGAGGAACTCTTCACAAACTTCAGGCATGGCCTTTAGTCGGCCATTTTCAGCCATTACCTTAATTAGGTTTTGACCAAATTCATCAAACTGTTCGCCGCAAATTGCGATAAATATTTCAGACAGTTGCTCAGCAGATACAGATCCACTTAGCAAATCAGCAATACTATCGTTTTTTGCTACTTCGGCAGCAAAGGCTAGCATTTGACCCCATTGGTCTAGCTCACCTTTCTCAACCGCAAAATCAAACGCTGCTTTAGCATAGGGGCGTGCGATTGTAGTCAAATCAGACATATCCTGCCCCTCGCTTTAAAGTTTTGCAGTAATGTTGTCAAGAATATCTTTGTGCGCATCTTTATCGATTGTACGCTCAAGGATTTTCTCAGCACCAGCTACAGCCAGAGTTGCAACTTGTTTACGAAGCTCATCACGAGCGCGGTTACGTTCAGCTTCAAGTTCTGCTTCAGCTAGTGCTAGGATTTTCTGGCGTTCTGCCTGAGCTTCCTCGCGTGCTTCGTCAACAATTTGAGCTTTACGCTTATTCGCTTGATCGATTACTTCAGTTGCAGTGCGTTTCGCTTCTTTCATTTGGTCAGAAGCGTTGGCTTGTGCTAAATCTAAGTCTTTTGCAGCGCGTTCAGCAGCTACAAGACCGTCAGCAATTTTTTTCTGACGCTCTTCAATTGCTTGCATGATTGGCGGCCATACATATTTCATGCAGAACGCTACAAACATTGCAAAAGCAATTGCTTGACCTAGCAGAGTTGCGTTTATATTCACAACAGCTACCCCTCGTTAAGTATCAACTACAAAAATTTAATTAACGTAAATCGTTAATTAGCCTGCTAGTTGACCAACAAATGGGTTAGCAAACGTGAATAGTAGAGCGATTACGATACCGATCATTGGAACCGCATCAAGCAGACCAGCGATGATGAACATCTTAACTTGCAGCATAGGAGCCATTTCTGGTTGACGAGCAGCACCTTCAAGGAATTTACCACCTAGAAGTGCGAAACCAATCGCAGTACCAAGAGAAGCAAGACCGACGATGATACCCACGGCGATTGCTGAAAAGCTCAGTAAAGTTTCCATTACTATCTCCAATTTATAGTTGTTGGCTTAATGCCTAAATAAAAGCTTAAAAAATTAATGATCGTGGTCTTCGTGTGCCATTGACAGATAAACAATTGTCAACATCATGAATACGAATGCCTGAATCAGGATTACCAAAATATGGAAGATTGCCCACGGAAGTGAACCCATCCATTGTAGCCACCATGGTAGCATTGCTGCACAAAGAATAAATACAACCTCACCAGCGAACATGTTACCGAATAAACGCATACCAAGAGAAAGAGGTTTAGCTAAAAGCGATACCACTTCAATTAGAAGGTTAAACGGAATCATAGACCAGTGATTAAATGGATGTAACGCTAATTCTTTTGCGAAGCCACCCAGGCCTTTCACTTTGATGCTGTAGTAGATCATCAGAGCAAAAACACCCAGAGCCATAGCCATGGTGATATTTACATCAGCAGAAGGAACCACTTTTAAGTAAGGGATGCCTAGCCAATGTTGTGCTGGGTAAGGTAAGAAATCAATTGGAACTAAGTCCATGATGTTCATTAATAATACCCAACAAAAGATAGTCAGTGCCAGCGGAGCTATAAGTGGGTTGCGTCCATGGAAAGTATCTTTGACGTTTTGGTCAACGAACTCTATTACCATTTCAACGGCACACTGTAGCTTACCTGGTACACCTACTGTTGCTTTCTTAGCGACAGAATGGAAAATCCAAAGGAAAATCAGTCCTGTAAACACAGAAAAAAACAGGCTATCGATATGTACGTTCCAGAAGCTTGCTTCATCCGCTACCAAACCCAATTTCGCAAGCGATAGGTTTGATAAGTGGTGGGCAATATATCCGGATTGTGTTAGCGCTTCACCTGGCGCAGCCATAACTCATCCTATTTTTTGTTGTTAATGAATAGCACTGGCGCAAAGATGTTAATCCCTAATGCCAGCAAATAGGTTAGTTTGAGGGGAACAAGTTCCACCTGCATATACACGTAAGCAACAGAAAATAGTACAACCGTGATTAGGATTTTTAAGGCTTGTCCTGTATAGAAAGAGGCCGCGATGCGCTTGGCAGCACGAGCCCCACTAAACATGAAAGCACACAACGCGAAAACCGCGTTAGCAATGACAAAAATACCACCACCAACAAGCGCTGAAAGGCCCCAATCAGCATTTACGGCTATAGCCATCCCTGCTGCCACTAACATAACCGCGCCAAACTCGATCATTAACAATTGCTTTGCAAGCTCTCGTCCTGGTCTCGCTAACGCAGCTACCATGTATTCGTACCTCTAATAATATCCACTATGCACCTCATACTGCTCAGTGCGGGGAATTTTCCGAAAATTATACGGTGAGTCAAACTGATTGCAATAAAAACGCAGCAAAAAGTTACACTTTTGTTTACAAACCGACAACTTTCGAATGAAATTTCATTTTTTACATAATTGACCTAAATCAATTATCTCATTTAGCTATGTAGCTTGGCAATAAGTTGCTCTAATTTGTGAGGTTCATCAATACTAATCGTTATTTTTGACTTACCGTTGACAGAGCGAACTACCGACACTTTTGAGCCAAGAATATCACTTAAGCTCTGTGACATTTGCTTAGCATCTTCATCTTCAGGTTGGTTTTTACCTTCAACCTTTGGAGATAAACATTTTTTAACCAATTGCTCTGTCTGGCGAACGGTTAATTGTTTCGCTGCTACATTCTGCGCAACCTCAACTTGCTGTTCACCTTCTAAAGCAAGAAGCGCTCTAGCATGCCCCATTTCTAGCTGTTTAGTTAAAACTAAACCTTTTACGTCATCATGGAGCTGATTTAGACGTAATAAGTTACTAACTGTCGTTCTAGACTTGCCAATAACTTCAGCAACTTGTTGATGTGTTAAAGAAAACTCATTCTGTAACCGCTCTAAAGCTTGAGCTTCTTCCATAACGTTAAGATCTTCACGCTGTATATTTTCAATCAACGCCATTGCAATCGCAGCTCGATCTTTTACATTTTTCACCAAACATGGGACTTGTTTTAGCCCTGCTTGCTTAGCTGCTCTCCAACGTCTTTCACCCGCGATAATTTCAAACTGACCTTGCTCAATCTGGCGGACAATGATCGGTTGAATAATGCCTTGTGACTGAATAGAAGCCGCAAGCTCTTGCAACGCTTCTGGTTCCATATCTTTACGAGGTTGATACACACCAGCTCTTAAGCTATTAGTCGATAAATCTTTTAACTCACCTTCAGAAGAGAGCGATTGACTATGTGAGGCCACTTGCTGTTTCTCACGAGCTAATGAACTGGTTGCAAGTAAAGCATCCAATCCTTTTCCTAAACCACGCTTAGACATTGAGTGAATTCCTTGGATTAAAGTTTATACTGGGACTTCTTCACGACGAAGCATTTCACCAGCCAAAGCTAAGTATGCTTTAGCCCCGGCAGAATACTTGTCGTAATACATAGCTGGTTTTCCATGACTTGGAGCTTCAGCTAAGCGAACGTTACGTGGAATCACTGTGCGATACACCTTGCTACCAAAGTGCTTCTTAAGCTGGTCGGAGACTTCGTTGGAGAGTCGGTTTCTCGGATCGTACATTGTACGCAATAAACCTTCTATCTTTAGATTTTCATTCACGACTGCAGCCAGTTTGCTGATGGTATCCATTAACGCAGTTAAACCTTCTAACGCAAAATACTCACATTGCATTGGCACTAATACAGAATCCGCTGCTGCCATTGCGTTGATTGTAAGAAGATTTAAAGAGGGAGGACAATCAATAAAGATGAAATCATAGTTATCACGAACCATAGATAGCGCATTTTTTAACCGAACTTCACGCGCAAAGACTTCCATTAGTTTAATTTCAGCCGCGGTTACATCTCCGTTTGCAGCAATGAGGTCATAGTTGCCATTCGTGCTGCGCTGTACCACTTCACTAAATGCAGTATCTTCGACCAATAAATCATAAGCAGTGGCATCAACTTGATATTTATCGATCCCACTCGCCATTGTGGCATTACCTTGAGGATCAAGATCTATCACTAATATCTTACGCTTAGTGGCAGCCATTGAAGCGGCTAGGTTGACACAGGTTGTGGTTTTCCCCACTCCGCCTTTCTGATTAGCTATTGCTACGATTTTTCCCACGATTGCCTCGCTGTTATCCCTTACGCGATAAGATTACCAGATGACGCTCACCTTCAAGCTCTGGAACCTGTAAAGCTTTGACATCTGTCACGGTACACCATTCTGGAATATGCTCAATTTCGTTTTCAGATAATTGACCTTTTAGCGCCATAAACACACCAGTATTATCTTTTGGTAAGTGATGACACCATTCCACCATATCCGTCATTGAAGCAAATGCACGGCTGAGTACACCATCAAATTTATCTTCAGGTTGATACTCTTCTACGCGACTTTGAATAGGCGTCACATTTTTGATGCCTAATTCGTGGGTAGCCTGTTTAATAAAACGAATTCGCTTACCTAAACTGTCTAATAAGACAAAGTCACAATCTGGATTCATGATTGCAAGTGGTACGCCAGGTAAGCCAGGCCCAGTACCAACGTCAATAAAACGCTTTCCATGTAAGTATGTACTTACAATAATACTGTCTAAAATATGTTTAATCAGCATTTCCATAGGATCGCGAACCGAGGTGAGGTTGTAAGCTTTATTCCACTTATTCAACATCTCCACATAACCGACGAGTTGTTCACGCTGATTCTCATTCACTTCTAAATCAGTTTGAGCTAATAATTGGTCTAGTTTTATACGTAATACGCTCATTAAGCTTGCTCGCCTTTTTTCAGTAAACCTTGTTTTTTCAGATGCACCAATAAAATAGAAATGGCCGCTGGAGTGATACCAGAGATACGCGATGCAATACCTAATGTTTCCGGCTTGGCCGTGGTCAATTTCACTACGACCTCATTTGATAGCCCTTTCACTTCACTGTAATCAAGATCGATTGGCAGTTTAGTGTGCTCGTGGCGTAATGATTTGTCGATTTCATCTTGCTGACGCTGAATATAACCTTCGTATTTCACCATTATCTCAACTTGCTCTGCGGCTTGTTGATCATCAAGGGCTGGAGCAAACATATCCAAACCAGTCAGCAGTGGGTAGGTGATCTCTGGACGACGTAAAAGATCTTCACCACTCGCTTCGCGTGACATTGGTGTCTTCAATAATGCGTTAAGATCCGCGATACTTTCAGATTTTGGGTTCATCCATAGATCTTTTAATCGTTGGCGCTCTTGCTCAATATTTTCAACTTTTTGGTTGAATCGAGCCCAGCGAGCATCATCAATAAGACCAAGCTCATGCGCTTTTTCTGTCAAACGTAAATCTGCATTGTCTTCACGAAGCAATAAGCGGTATTCCGCACGTGAAGTAAACATACGGTAAGGTTCTTTCGTGCCCATTGTCGATAAATCATCGATCAACACGCCCATATAGGCTTGATCACGTCTTGGGCTCCATGACTCTTTACCTTGTGTATACAAGCTTGCGTTTAGTCCGGCCATTAAGCCTTGAGCTGCCGCTTCTTCATAGCCTGTTGTGCCGTTGATTTGGCCAGCAAAGAATAATCCACCAATAAATTTCGTTTCGTAGCTCTGTTTTAAATCTCTAGGATCAAAGAAATCATATTCAATCGCGTAACCTGGACGAACAATATGTGCATTTTCAAAACCTTTCATTGAACGAACAATTTGAACTTGTACATCAAAAGGTAAGCTTGTTGAAATACCGTTAGGGTACAACTCATGAGTCGTGAGTCCTTCAGGCTCAATGAAGATTTGGTGGCTGTTTTTGTCAGCAAAACGCATCACTTTATCTTCAATTGATGGGCAATATCTAGGTCCAATACCTTCGATAACACCAGCATACATTGGGCTGCGATCTAAATTAGCACGTATTACATCATGCGTTTTTTCATTGGTATGCGTGATAAAGCATGGAATTTGGCGAGGTTGTTGGCTGCGTGATCCCATGAAAGAAAATACAGGCGTTGGGTTATCACCATGCTGAGCTTCAAGTACGGAAAAATCAACGCTACGGGCATCAATGCGTGGTGGTGTACCTGTTTTGAGACGATCGACTCGGAATGGTAACTCACGTAGACGATCTGCTAGTGCGATTGACGGAGGATCTCCTGCTCGCCCTCCCGCAGAGCTTTCCATTCCGATATGAATTTTTCCGCCAAGGAAAGTACCAACCGTTAACACTACGGCTTTGGCATGGAATTTTAATCCCATTTGAGTAACGACACCTACGACATGATCATTTTCAACAATGAGATCATCGACTGATTGTTGAAACAGAGTTAGGTTTGGTGTGTTTTCAAGAGCATGGCGTACATAACTTTTGTACAGAGCTCGATCAGCTTGAGCACGAGTTGCTCTTACTGCAGGACCTTTTGATGCATTCAAAGTTCTAAATTGAATACCTGCGTGATCGATAGCTTGTGCCATCAATCCACCCATAGCATCGACTTCTTTGACAAGATGACCTTTACCGATACCACCAATTGCCGGATTACAAGACATTTGTCCTAACGTGTCGATGTTATGAGTAAGCAAGAGTGTACTTTGTCCAGTACGGGCTGATGCGAGTGCGGCTTCCGTTCCTGCATGACCGCCACCAACAACAATGACGTCAAATTTTTCGTGATAAAGCATGGACCGACCTCAGGTATAAAAACGATTTAATGGACAGAGAAAATGGAGCGTTATTCTACCTTTTTTCCATGGACTAGAGAATCGCTTTTAGCTTTTTTTGATCAAAGCTCCTTTCCTTAATATATATAAGATCTTTATAGAGATCTTTTATTAGATCTATTATTAGGATCGAGTGTTTCTGTGGATAAGTGGAAAATGATCAACAAGATCATTGATCTTTTGTGGATCAAAAGGTGTGATCTAGTTTGGATCAACCGGAGGATTAACTGGGATCAAAATGGCTACTTATGCACAGGGGGATCCAAGCATATAAGTTATCATTGGGATAACTATAGGTTTAACACTGGAAATGAGCTATGTTATCCACAAGTGATTTGTTTGTTTTTTGAGCAAACAGTTTTGTGAAATTAGAGAAAGTTATTCACAAATTTAAAATTAGGCATAAAAAAAGGCGGTAGACACCGCCTTTATAGAGATAATTCTAGCTCTAAAACTGGTCAAAATGCTGGTTTAGCCACTCTTCTGCAGCGTCTTCTGGTACTGATTGGGATAAAATATCAATGGTAAAACAGTCACTGATCGAGGTTGTTCCTATCTCTTTTAAGAGTGAAAAAGCATGCAAACCAGCAGCACAAAAAGTGTCATAACTGGAGTCACCAATCGCAATGACAGCGAACTTAACGCCATCCATTTTCGGTGGATTTTTTTCTAATTCAGAGATAAACGGCTGGATATTATCTGGGTACGCGCCTGCACCGTGAGTCGATGTGATGACTAACCAAGTGCCACTATTAGGAATAGAGCTTATTTGAGGTTGATTGTGGATGACTGTCTCTAGCCCTTTCTCTTGCAGAAGGTCACTTAAGTGATCTCCTACGTATTCGGCACCGCCGAGAGTACTGCCAGTAATGATATGAATCATTATTTATTCCTTGTAATAAAAAACGCGATGTCTATTAAATCGCGTTTAATGGTTTATTTTCCGATACAGAATGAAGAGAAGATTTTTCCGAGTAAATCATCGGAACTGAACTCACCTGTGATCTCATTTAGGTACTGTTGAGTGATGCGAAGCTCTTCTGCCAGAATTTCACCTGCCATATACCCTTCTAGCTGCTGCTGGCCTATGTTTAAGTGCTCTGCTGCTCTCTCTAGCGCATCAAGATGGCGTCTACGAGCCATGAAGCCACCTTCGTTGCCACCAGCAAAGCCCATGCACTCTTTTAGGTGATTACGTAAAGCATCCACACCTTCTCCCGTTTTCGCTGACAGTCGAATAAGCGTCGGATCGTTTACGTGGCAAATACCAAGATCTTCGGTAGTTTGATCCGCTTTATTGCGGATCACGGTCATTCCAATATTGTTTGGTAGTCGATCGACAAAATCAGGCCAAATTTCTTTAGGATCCGTCGCTTGCGTGGTTGTACTGTCAACCATAAATAGAACACGATCGGCTTGTTCTATCTCTTTCCATGCGCGTTCAATACCAATTTTTTCGACTTCATCAGAAGCTTCTCGCAATCCAGCGGTATCAATAATGTGCAGCGGCATGCCATCGATATGAATGTGCTCACGTAATACATCTCGTGTTGTACCTGCAATATCTGTCACAATGGCGCTCTCTTTACCAGAAAGAGCATTCAGCAAACTTGATTTTCCCGCATTTGGGCGGCCAGCAATGACGACTTTCATCCCTTCACGCATGATTGCACCTTGATTGGCCTCTTTGCGTACCGCTTCCAAATTATCGATGATGGCTTGTAAGTCACCACTTACTTTTCCATCCGCTAGAAAATCGATCTCTTCTTCTGGAAAATCAATAGCAGCTTCTACGTAGATTCGTAGGTAGATGAGCGATTCAACAAGGGTATTGATGCGCTTTGAAAATTCACCTTGAAGCGATTGTAGTGCTGATTTTGCGGCTTCTTCTGAACTGGCGTCAATTAAGTCAGCAATGGCTTCTGCTTGAGTTAAGTCCATCTTGTCATTTAAGAAGGCGCGTTCAGAGAATTCTCCAGGCTTCGCTGCTCGTAATCCGGGGATCTCAAGAATGCGTTTGATTAGCATATCCATGACAACAGGACCGCCGTGGCCTTGCAGCTCTAAAACATCCTCTCCAGTAAAGGAGTGCGGGTTTGGAAAATAGAGTGCAATACCTTGATCGAGTTCGGTTCCATCTTGCCCTTTAAACGGAAGATATTCAGCATAACGTGGCTTTAGCTCACGTCCGGTAACCTCTATAGCAACTTGGGTCGCTTTAGGACCTGATACTCGAATAATACCGACTCCGCCTCGCCCTAGGGCGGTAGCTTGAGCGACAATGGTGTCTGTAGTCATAATGTGCCTACTTAAATTTAATACGGTTCAATGTGAATCATTAATGAGTAATATCATTAAAATGTAATGAGTTGAATTGTAATCAGCGAAATACAAAAAGGCGACCTTTTGGTCGCCTTTCTCTATTTTTTTAGGTTACTACTAAATGTTATTTAGTATGCAGACCTTTCTTTTCCAGCGCTCGGTAGATTAGCGTTTGCTGAATCAGAGTTACGATGTTCGATACTAGCCAGTATAGAACCAGACCTGAAGGGAAGAACAGGAAGAAGAATGTAAACATAACCGGCATAAAGGTCATGATCTTCTGCTGCATTGGATCCGTTACTGTTGTCGGGCTCATCTTCTGGATTAGGAACATTGAAGCACCCATTAGAAGTGGCAAGATATAGTATGGGTCTTGTGCTGAAAGGTCAGTAATCCAACCGAAGAACGGTGAATGACGTAGCTCAACAGACTCCATTAGTGCCCAGTATAGTGAAATGAAGATTGGCATTTGAAGAACGATTGGTAAACAGCCACCGAGTGGGTTTACTTTCTCTTTCTTGTACAGCTCCATCATTTCTTGGCTCATGCGTTGACGGTCATCGCCAATACGTTCACGCATTGCGGTCAGCTTAGGCTGAAGCATACGCATTTTCGCCATAGACGTGTACTGAGCTTTCGTTAGTGGGTACATAGCACCACGAACGATGAATGTTAGACAGATAATTGCCAGACCCCAGTTCACAACGATACCTTGAATGAACGAAAGCAGAGTATGAAGTGGTTTCGCAATAAACCATAACCAACCGTAGTCCACTACTAGATCTAGGTTTGGTGCAACGGCAGCCATTTGCTCTTGAAGTTTAGGACCAACCCAAAGCGTTGCTTGGAAATTGGCACTGTCGCCTGTCGCAATTGTTTTGTTTGGCATACGAACGCCAATGTCGGCAAGGCTACCAATAACACGAGTGTAAAGGTTGCTGCCTGCTTCGTCGCGTGGGATCCATGCGCTTGCAAAGTAGTGCTGAATCATTGCTGCCCAACCTTGGCCATTGGCTAGGTTAAGAGACAGGTTGCGATCTTGCATATCATCGAAGCTGTATTTTTTGTAACGCGTATCTTCCGTAGAGTAAGCACCACCACGGTAAGTTGGCATCGTTAGGCTGCCACCATCGTCCATTACGTTTTGACGTAGGTGAGCGTACATGCCGAATGTTGCATTATTGCCAGAGTTGTTGATTACATCGTATTCAACATCAATTGCGTAGCTGCCGCGCTTAAGGATGAATGTTTTTGTGTAATCTAAGCCGTTAGCTTGGTAAGTCATTGGGATGCGTAGTTCATCTTGACCGTCAGCCAGCGTAAAGCTGTCTGCTGAAACCGTGTAGCTTGGGCGGTTAGTGCTGCTTAAATCGATACCTTGAGGACCCACTAAACCGCTTTGAGCGATAAATTGGTGACCAGGTTCGTTTTTAAGAAGAGCAAAAGAATCTTCAGAATCGAATTCTGCAGAGTAATCATTTAGGTTTGCTGTAACTACATCACCACCAACTGTATCGATTGACAGAGTCAAAACATCAGTAATTACTTGGATAGTTTTTGCTGATGCTTGTTGAGCTGGAGCAGGATCAAGCTCGTTAGCCAAAGATGGAGCAGGTAGTGTGCTGCTTGGTTGTGCCTGTTCAACCGCTTGTGGTGCTGGATTCTTTGCAATGTTCCATTGTTGGAACAATAAGAAAGAAACTAGAGCCAGTGCGATTAGCAGGATATTACGTTGAGAAGCCATCGTTATTTATCTCTGTCTTGTTTTTGGACTGGTGGAATGGGGTCAAATCCCCCTTCATTCAAAGGGTGACATTTTAATAGACGTTTGCCTGATAACCAACACCCTTTTACAAAACCGTGAGCTTTCAATGCTTCTAACGCATACAAAGAGCAGGTTGGAGTAAACCGACAGCGAGGTCCGATAAGGGGACTAATGAACCATCTGTAAAGATGGACCAGCCCAATAGCTAACCTCGTGAAGGGCGAGACAGGCGAAGCCATAATTTTTCAAAGAGCTTGAACATTTCATCATTGCTTAAATCTTGAGCACTCTTTTTTGCAATTACAACAAAATCTTTGTTAGGAAGTTTATGTTGTTGATTACGGAAACTTTCACGAGCAATACGTTTAAAGCGATTACGACCGACTGCGGTTTTAATCTGTTTTTTCGGAACTGCTAATCCAAGACGAGGATGAGAAAGAGAGTTATTGCGAGCAATAATGGTGAAATGGGGGGAGCCTGCTCTATGAGCTTGCTGGAAGACATTTTGATAATGCTCGGGAGTTAACAAGCGTAACTCCCGATTGAACGCGAACGTATTCAAAATAATTTAATTATTTTGAAAGGCGCTTACGGCCTTTTGCACGACGTGCATTGATTGTTGCGCGGCCGTTCTTAGTCGCCATGCGAGCACGGAAACCGTGTGAACGCTTGCGCTTTAGAACTGTAGGTTGAAAAGTGCGTTTCATTGTAATTACCTTACTGATCAGTAGTTTTTAGGTTTTGTTAAACCCGGCGTGGGCATATTTTCTTGTCTTTATTAAGAACAGGAAATCCGACGCCTCTCAACAAAGAGGCGGAATTGTAATCACTGGCTCTCAAAGAGTCAATAATTGGTTCAACGATAATTCCGGTCGACGGATTATACGTTTTGTGAGCAAGAGCGCAAGGATCCTATTCGATCCCGACCAAATTTAAGAATTTTTGTAGTCTTGGGTCTTGCGGATCATTGAATATTTGATCCGGTGTTCCCTGTTCTACTATCTTGCCTTCAGCCATGAAGATCACTCTATCTGCGACCTCTTTTGCGAACTGCATTTCATGTGTTACAACCAACATGGTTTGATGTTGAGTTGCTAATTGTTTCATTAATGCGAGAACTTCCCCAACTAATTCAGGATCTAATGCTGATGTTGGCTCATCAAATAGAAGAAGCTCTGGTTGTAATGCCATCGCGCGGCCGATGCCAACTCGTTGCTGTTGGCCTCCTGAGAGTGCGGCTGGATAACTGTCGCCTTTGTCGCTTAAGCCGATATCATCCAAGATCTGTTGTGCTTTGGCATACGCTTGATCTTTTTTCCAATCACGAACAGTGATCAAGCCTTCTGCTATGTTTTGGCGTGCGGTCAAATGAGAAAATAGTGCATAATTTTGGAAAACAAAGCCTGTTTTTCTTCGTAACGCAAGAATTTCTGCTTTGGTAAATTTCTCTGTATCCACATCGATATCATCAATGCTAATCGTGCCTTTATTGGCTTGCTCAAGAAAGTTAATACAGCGTAATAAGGTTGATTTTCCTGTACCACTAGAGCCGATAACAACGATTATCTCACCCTGTTTTATTTCTAAATCAATACCTTTTAGGATCTCATTATCGCCGAAGCTTTTATGGATATTGGTTAGTTTTATCATCGTTGGTATGCCTTATTCATTTTTGCTTCAGCCCAAATCTGCACTCGAGTTAAGATGATGACCACTCCCCAGTAAATGAGTGCGACGGCTAAGAAAGCTTCGAAAAAACGGAAACTGGATGCAGCTTCCATCTGAGCTCTTGCCATTATCTCGGCAACACCTAATGTAAAAGCAAGTGATGTCGATTTGATCATATCAATGAAGTAGTTCATCAATGATGGTAGGGCAATACGTGTCGCCTGTGGAAGAATGATTCTTCGCATGGCTTGGCTTGTCGTCATGCCAACCGATAAACTGGCTTCCATCTGGCTGCGATCTATTCCCATGATGGCAGCACGAATACTTTCAGCCATATAAGCAGCAAAGTGGAGAGTAAGCCCAATCACCGCAGCACTGAAGGCATCTAGCCCGACGAGAATAGGAAAGACTTGTGGCAGACCATAATAGAGTAAGAAAAGCTGAACGAGTAATGGCGTACCACGGAAAAAGCTAATATACAGCTGGCTGAGTTGATCGAATACAGGGATCTTGAATACGCGAATGTTGGCAAGAATGACGGCCAGTATCAGTGAGAATAGTAATCCCCAGATAGCCATTTCCATGGTTGTGCCAAGGTACTTAAACAGTATCGGCAACAGTTCCAGCATGTAATTAAAATCAAATCCCATTATTTATCTCTTTTGTACAACGTAAAGAAAGCAAAAACCCACTACATCATTGATAAAGTAGTGGGCTGATTGACGACAATCAAATTACTTTTGGGTGATGTCGGCACCAAACCACTTTTCAGAAATTGAACCTAGCGTTCCATCAGCACGCATCGCCGCTAATGCTTTGTTCACATCTTGTTGTAGCTTTTTACCATTATCATTATTTAAAAATGGCCAAGCATTTTCGATGGTTTCAAACGGTTGACCTGCGAGTTTCAGTGGAAGGCCTGTTTTTTTAATCAACTCTAGTGCTGATAGGCGATCCATGACAAAAGCATCGGCACGGCCAAGTGCGACATCATGTTCAATACCGGTGTCATAAGTTTTGATCGTAATTGCGTTGTTTTTATCGTAATCACGCAGCAGTTGCTCGAAGTTTGAGCCTAGGTTGACTGCAACGGTTTTACCGCTTAAGTCTTCAATACTTTTAATCGCGTCATTGTTTTTTCGAACGGTTATTTGCGCACCGTCTACCACATAAGGGTCAGCAAATAGGTATTTAGCTTGACGAGCTTCAGTGATCGTAATCTGATTTGAGATGGTATCAATTCGACCTGTTTCTAGTAGGCCAAACAAGCCAGAGAAGTTAGCGGTAACATACTCAACTTTGTAGTCGTTACGACGGCCAATTTCATCCCACAAGTCCACTTCAAAGCCTTGTAGCTTATCTTGTTTAACGAATGTGAAAGGGAAATAGCGGCCAGACATGCCGACTTTCACTTCAGTTGTAGCAGCGTAAACGGCTTGTGTCATAGTTGCTGATAGAGCAATCGCAGTAAGCGTACCTTTAATCCAGTTTTTCATTTTATAACTCCTTATTTTTATAGGACAGGATGTTACTGGGAAAAGACTCAATAGAATAAATAACTAGTAGTTATTAACCATAACTGAAAGGTGGGTTTCGTTCTGGGGATAAGTGTGGTTGATCCTTCAATTGTGGATCAATGTGTGGGTAAATTTGGGGTGATTTGTGTGGATCAACTGTATTAGCCATCAAATATTGTGAATAACTTCGATCTTATTCACTGGATCCTCGATCAAGTGCTGGTGATCTGGGTTATCAACAGGTAAAATTGCCAATCTTTTCCGATAATCTAAATAGGGTGGGGCATCGTGTCATCTTCGCTTTGGTTGCAATGTTTGCAACAGCTTCAAGAAGAGCTACCAGCAACAGAATTCAGCATGTGGGTTCGTCCGTTACAAGCAGAGCTCAATGACAATACTCTTACTCTATTTGCACCTAACCGTTTTGTACTGGATTGGGTTCGCGATAAGTACCTGAATAATATTAACCGCTTACTTCAAGAGTATTGCGGTAATGATATCCCGAGCCTGAGATTTGAGGTCGGTAGCCGCCCTGTGGCAGCAGCACCGAAACCTAAGCCCGTACGCTCTCAAGCGGATGTTGCGGCAGAATCTTCAGCGCCAGCTCGAATGCAAGCTCGCAGACCTGTGCATAAAACGTGGGATGATGAATCTGAGGTGATCAATATTAATCACCGCTCGAATGTGAATATTAAGCATAAGTTTAATAACTTCGTGGAAGGTAAATCGAACCAGTTGGGTTTAGCAGCAGCGCGTCAGGTATCGGATAATCCTGGTACGGCGTATAATCCACTATTTCTTTATGGTGGTACCGGTTTAGGTAAGACTCACTTATTGCATGCCGTCGGTAATGCCATTATCGACAACAAACCGAATGCAAAAGTTATCTATATGCATTCAGAGCGTTTTGTTCAGGATATGGTTAAAGCGCTGCAAAATAATGCGATCGAAGAATTTAAGCGCTACTACCGTAGTGTTGACGCATTATTGATCGATGATATCCAATTTTTCGCTAATAAAGAGCGTTCTCAAGAAGAGTTCTTCCATACATTTAACGCTCTGCTTGAAGGCAATCAACAAATTATATTAACTTCTGACCGTTATCCTAAAGAGATAAACGGGGTAGAAGATCGCTTAAAATCTCGCTTTGGTTGGGGCTTAACGGTTGCTATCGAGCCACCAGAACTAGAAACACGCGTGGCAATTTTAATGAAAAAAGCGGAAGACCATCAGATTCATCTGGCGGACGAAGTGGCTTTCTTTATCGCTAAGCGTTTGCGTTCTAATGTACGTGAGTTAGAAGGTGCGTTAAATCGTGTTATCGCCAATGCTAACTTTACTGGCCGCCCTATCACCATTGATTTTGTTCGTGAAGCACTGCGTGATTTACTCGCGTTACAAGAAAAACTCGTGACCATTGATAATATTCAAAAAACAGTCGCTGAGTATTACAAAATCAAAGTTGCTGATTTATTATCTAAACGTCGTTCACGCTCTGTGGCACGACCTCGTCAACTGGCCATGGCTCTAGCCAAAGAGTTAACCAACCATAGCTTGCCTGAAATTGGTGATGCGTTTGGTGGTCGAGACCATACCACGGTATTACACGCATGCCGTAAAATTGCTCAGTTGCGCGAAGAAAGTCATGATATTAAAGAAGATTATTCAAATCTAATTAGAACCTTGTCTTCTTAATTGCCCGTTATTGCTAAGAGTTAAATATGAAATTTACGATTGAACGTAGTCACTTAATCAAGCCTTTACAGCAAGTATCTGGCGCGTTAGGTGGTAGACCAACTTTGCCTATTCTAGGTAACTTGCTGCTAAAAGTAGAAGATAACGTACTGTCATTGACGGCTACCGATCTTGAAGTTGAACTGATCAGTCGCGTGACACTAGAAGGTGAATTTGAAGCGGGTACTGTTACCGTACCTTCACGTAAGTTCCTTGATATTTGTCGAGGTTTATCTGATAGCGCAGTGATCACTGTGGTATTAGATGGCGATCGTATTCAAGTACGCTCTGGCCGCAGTCGTTTCTCTTTGGCTACCTTACCTGCGAATGACTTTCCAAATATTGAAGATTGGCAAAGTGAAGTTGAAGTCACGGTGACTCAAGCTGAGTTGCGTGGCCTAATTGAAAAAACTCAATTTTCGATGGCAAACCAAGATGTGCGTTATTACCTAAACGGCATGTTATTTGAGATTGAAGGCTCAACGTTGCGCTCTGTTGCAACCGATGGTCACCGTATGGCGGTATCGCTCGTGTCATTAGGTGCAGACTTTGCTCAAAAGCAGATTATTGTGCCGCGTAAAGGGGTACAAGAGTTAGTGAAACTGTTAGATGCACCTGAGCAGCCAGTGACACTGCAAATCGGCAGTTCTAACGTCCGAGCTGAAGTGAACAACTATGTATTCACTTCTAAGTTAGTTGATGGCCGTTTCCCTGATTATCGCCGCGTAATGCCACAAAATACCACCAAAACCCTTGAAGCTAGCTGTGATGAACTACGTCAGTCGTTTTCTCGTGCCGCTATCTTATCGAATGAAAAATTCCGTGGCGTTCGCGTCAATCTTGTTAATAACGAGATGAAAATTACCGCCAACAACCCTGAGCAAGAAGAGGCTGAGGAGGTGTTGGATGTCACGTATGAAGGCGATGATCTCGAAATTGGTTTTAACGTTAGTTACGTCTTAGATGTATTAAATACGCTACGTTGTGATCAAGTTCGGATCTCAATGTCAGATGCGAATGCCAGCGCCTTAGTTGAAAATGCTGAAGATGATAGTGCGATGTATGTAGTTATGCCGATTCGTCTGTAACGTACAAATGCCTTTAACGCGTTTAATCGTCAAACAGTTTAGAAATATTGAAGCCTGTGATATTCAACTATCATCAGGCTTTAACTTTCTTATAGGCCCGAATGGAAGCGGAAAAACCAGTGTACTTGAAGCCATTTATCTGCTGGGGCATGGCCGTTCATTTAAGAGTTCTCTAACGGGGCGAGTCATTCAAAATGAGTGTAGTGAACTCTTTGTTCATGGTCGTTTTATGACCTCTGATCAATTTGAGCTACCTATTGGCATAAATAAACAGCGTGATGGCTCAACAGAGGTTAAAATAGGCGGTCAATCTGGGCAGAAGTTAGCACAGTTAGCACAAGTATTGCCTTTGCAATTGATTCATCCCGAAGGTTTTGATTTACTTACCGATGGCCCTAAACACCGTCGTGCATTTATTGACTGGGGTGTGTTTCATAGTGAGGTTGGTTTCTATGAGGCATGGGGGCGAGTTAAGCGTTTAAGTAAGCAGAGAAACGCATTACTGAAAACTGCTCGTGATTACCGAGAACTCAGTTACTGGGATCAAGAACTCGCGCAATTGGCTGAAAAAATCAGTCAGTGGCGTTCAGATTATGTAGAGCAATTAAAGGTCGTGGCCGAAGAAATCTGCCGCACGTTTTTGCCTGAATTTGATATCCAGTTAAATTATTACCGTGGGTGGGATAAAAATACACCTTACGCCGAAATTCTTGAAACGAATTTTGAACGAGATCAGCAACTTGGTTATACCTTTAGTGGGCCAAATAAAGCGGATCTTAAGATAAAAGTGAACGGAACACCTGTAGAGGATGTTTTGTCGCGTGGTCAGTTGAAGTTAATGGTTTGCGCGTTGCGTGTAGCGCAGGGACAGCACTTAACTCAAGTGACAGGAAAGCAATGTGTTTATCTTATCGATGACTTTGCTTCCGAATTAGATAGCCAACGTCGTGAGCGCCTAGCGGACTGCTTAAAACAGACGGGGGCTCAGGTTTTTGTAAGTTCTATCACCGTCAGCCAAATTGCAGATATGCATGATGAAAACAGTAAGATGTTTCATGTGGAACATGGCAAAATAGAGCATAGTTAATTAGTGAGAGAGTAATTCATGTCAGATAATTACGATTCATCGAGTATTAAAGTACTGAAGGGTCTGGATGCCGTTCGAAAGCGTCCAGGAATGTACATTGGCGACACGGATGATGGTACCGGTCTGCACCACATGGTATTTGAGGTGGTGGATAACTCAATCGATGAAGCGTTAGCAGGCCACTGTAATGACATTATCGTCACGATCCATGAAGATAATTCAGTCTCTGTGAGCGATGATGGCCGTGGTATTCCGACTGAAATTCACGAAGAAGAAGGTGTGTCGGCCGCTGAAGTAATCATGACGGTTCTCCATGCGGGCGGTAAGTTTGATGATAACTCTTATAAAGTATCGGGTGGCTTGCACGGTGTAGGTGTTTCAGTTGTAAACGCACTTTCAAAGCAGGTTGACCTTACTATTCATCGTTTAGGTGAAACACATCAACAAACCTATTGTCATGGTGAGCCTCAAGCGCCACTAGCCGTAACGGGTAAAACAGATGCAACGGGTACTAAGATTCGTTTTTGGCCAAGTGAAGATACATTCACTAATGTTGAATTCCATTACGAGATTTTAGCGAAGCGACTACGTGAGTTGTCTTTCTTGAACTCTGGTGTTTCTATCAAGCTAGTTGATGAACGCGAAGAAGATAAAATGGATCACTTCAGGTATGAAGGTGGTATCCAGGCGTTCGTTGATCACTTAAATACGAATAAAACACCAATCATCCAGAAAATCTTCCACTTCGATTTTGAACGTGAAGATGGCATTACCGTTGAAGTTGCAATGCAGTGGAATGATGGCTTCCAAGAGAACATTTACTGTTTCACCAATAACATTCCACAGCGAGATGGTGGTACTCACCTTGCTGGCTTCCGTGCGGCATTAACGCGTACGTTAAACAGCTTCATGGATAAAGAAGGTTTCTCTAAGAAAGCAAAAGCATCCACTTCTGGTGATGATGCTCGTGAAGGCTTGACGGCTGTTGTTTCGGTAAAAGTGCCGGATCCTAAGTTCTCTAGCCAAACGAAAGATAAATTAGTTTCTTCAGAAGTAAAATCTGCTGTTGAATCAGCAATGAACGAAAAATTAGCTGAGTTCCTTATTGAGAACCCAACTGAAGCTAAGATTGTTTGTTCTAAAATTATTGATGCGGCTCGTGCTCGTGAAGCAGCGCGTAAAGCACGTGAGATGACTCGTCGTAAAGGCGCATTAGATTTAGCGGGCCTTCCAGGTAAACTTGCGGATTGTCAGGAAAAAGATCCTGCACTTTCTGAACTCTACATTGTGGAAGGAGACTCTGCTGGCGGTTCAGCCAAGCAGGGGCGTAACCGTAAAAACCAAGCGATTCTTCCACTGAAAGGTAAGATCCTAAACGTTGAAAAAGCGCGTTTTGATAAGATGCTATCTTCTCAAGAGGTTGCGACGCTGATTACTGCATTAGGTTGTGGTATTGGCCGTGATGAATACAACCCAGACAAACTGCGTTACCACAACATCATCATCATGACCGATGCCGATGTCGATGGTTCTCACATTCGTACGCTGCTACTGACGTTCTTCTACCGTCAAATGCCTGAGCTAATTGAACGTGGCTACATTTATATTGCTCAACCGCCACTATACAAAGTGAAAAAAGGTAAGCAAGAGCAGTACATCAAAGATGAAGAAGCGATGGATCAATACCAAGTTTCTTTAGCGCTTGATAACGCTGAATTACACGTGAATGCAGATGCACCAGCGATTTCTGGTGAAGGTCTTGAGTCGCTTGTTCAGCAATATAATGCTGGTATTAAGCTGGTGGACCGAATGAGCCGTCGTTACCCACGCGCTCTGATTCATGAGCTTATCTACACACCACGTCTAACGGCTGAACAGTGTCATGATGCTGGCGCCGTTGAGACTTGGGGTAAAACCTTAGTTGAGCAATTGAACGCGAAAGAAGAGGGTGCGAGTCAGTACAGCTTAGAAGTTGAACAGCATGCAGAGCTTGGTCTTAACTTACCAAAAATTGTCGTTCGAACTCATGGTGTGACTCACGAATACGCATTGAGTGTAGACCTGTTTAACTCTAAAGAGTACGGCAAATTAGCAGATTTATCAGAAGCGTTACATGGCTTGATTGAAGCGGATGCTTACATCAAACGTGGCGAACGAACACAGCCTGTGGATACTTTTGTTGAAGCATTGAACTGGTTGATTAAAGAGTCTCGTCGTGGTTTAAGCCTACAGCGTTATAAAGGTCTAGGTGAAATGAACCCAGATCAGCTTTGGGAAACCACAATGGATCCTGAAACTCGTCGTATGATGCAAGTGAAAATCGATGATGCGGTTGGTGCCGACCAACTGTTTACTACCTTAATGGGTGACCAAGTTGAACCTCGCCGTAACTTCATCGAAGATAACGCACTTAAAGTAGCAAACCTAGACGTTTAGTCTCTTTGATACTTCGCTCTTTCGCTTAATTTCTGTGTCAGAGGTGCTCACATACATTCGTATGCTCCGCGCCTCTTCCTTGAACTAAAACGAAATAGCTTCGTCTCAAAAAACTAAATTTTTTATTAAAAGACTGCCAGAAATGGCGGTCTTTTTTGTTTTTAAGTTACTGAAAAATATTGAATTAGGAAAATAATTAAAAATAATCCCTTGAAACTCTTTTGACCAATCCATATATCTATTTGTGAAGAGGAGACTATTCTTGCTAGATAACTAGAAGATGCAGGGCCTCGGAAATAGCTGACTAAATATCGCTCATGAGAGGATTCATTTAGCAGCACACAATTTAAAAATGATGCATGTTCATGTCCCAGAGTTGTCGCCAATTGAGGTGAAGCCAGAGGAATGAATGCTGACACTCTTAGTGGTTTACTTAGTCACTCACAGACTCGATCTAAGTAAAATTTCAACGCTAAGACTATTGCTTAATGAAAGGATAGTACTATGAGAACTGTAGATTTCACGCCCCTATACCGCAACGCTATTGGCTTTGATCGTCTGTTTAATCTGATGGAAGCGAATACGTCAAAAAATTCTTCTGGTGGTTACCCGCCGTACAATATTGAACAGCAAGATGAAAATAAGTATCGCATTACAATGGCGGTCGCAGGTTTTGCTGATGAGCATTTAGATATCACTCAGAAAGAGAATATGCTGATTGTTCGTGGTGAGCGTCAAGCCGAAGAAAATAAAAACTATGTCTATCAAGGTATTGCTGAGCGCGATTTTGAGCGTAAATTCCAATTGGCGGATTACGTTAAAGTGATTGGCGCAACAATGGAAAATGGCTTGCTGCATGTGGATTTAGAAAGAGAAATCCCAGAAGCGATGCAGCCACGTAAAATTGCAATTAATGGTAAAAACCTAATTGATAATAATTAAGTCAAACATCGAATAGATAACGGCTTTACCTTAAGCTAAGACAAGAAGAGCGCCCATTGGCGCTCTTTTCAGTTCCACAACGCTTATCTAACCTTGTTGATAAGCTTTTTCGATCTCTTCTGCGATAATATTGATGCCTTTCTGCATCATTTCATCATCTTGTACGTAGTTCATGCGTAGGCACTGATGAGCGTGCTCCCAGTCATCTTCCTGACCAATAAAGAAGTATTCGCCAGGAACGATCAGTACGCCACGAGCTTTCAAACGATTGTACAGTTCCATGGTGGTAATCGGCAGTTCATCAAACCATAACCATAAGAAGATCGCACCTTCAGGCTTGTGGATCCGAAAGCGTTCATCTGGAATCGCTTGTTGTAGTAACTCGACAGCACGCAACGATTTTTGTTTGTAGAAAGGTTTAATCACATCCGTGCTCAAACGTAGTAGATCGTTATTCGTAATCATATGGTTGGCGATCGCAGGGCCTAAGCTACCAGGCGCTAAACTGATGATGCCATTCATATTGGTGAGCGCTTGAGTCACTTCTTCACTGGCGATCACAATGCCGCAGCGGACACCAGGTAAGCCAAGCTTAGAAAGGCTCATACACAATATCGTGTTCTCATTCCAGAAAGGTTCGACATCTTCAAAGATAATGTTCGGAAAAGGCAGGCCGTAAGCGTTATCTATCAGTAGCGGAATATTGTTTTCGCGAGCGAGTTTGTCCAGTTTACGAACTTCTTCATCGGTCAGGACGTTGCCTGTTGGATTGGTTGGGCGAGAAGCACAAATCGCGGCAACAGAGTCATCGATTTTTAGCTCTTCGAAATCGACATGATATTTAAACTGGCGATTATCCAGCATCTCAATCTCTGGGTGGTAAGAGACAAAAATATCGTCATCAATACCCGCATCGCCATATCCAATGTATTCGGGTGCTAATGGCAATAGAATTTTCTTATGCGAGCCGTCAGGTTGTTGTCCTGCTAATAAGTTAAATAGGTAGAAGAAACCACTTTGACTGCCGTTGGTTAGGCTGATGTTCTTTTCGCTGATGTCCCAACCGTAAGTTTCTTTGAGTAACTTAGCGAGTGACTTTACGAAGGCATCTTTTCCTTGAGGGCCATCGTAATTCGCCATGGCAGCGACAAGTTCACCATTGGCGAGCATCTCTCCACTGGCTTGGCTAAAGTAATCGAGCATGGCTGGAATGGCGGCAGGGTTACCACCACCGAGCATGATGGCTCCAGGTGTGCGTAGGCCATCATTGAGGTCGTCCATTAGACGAGTAATTCCAGAATATCGATTAAACTTTTCACCAAACTTAGAAAATTGCATTACTTATCGTACCTAATTCATTAATAGTTCTTTTTATTGAGGGCTTTCCACGAGTGGAAAAGTGCTGTGTTAACTATGAACATACCGCACAAATTTTGCGACGAAAAGCACGAAAAGTTAAAAATTGAAAAAAAGGCAAAGTTACGATGAAGATAAGCGAATCGCTTGCCCAATTTGAAATGAGACGAATATCAGAATGACACTATTTAGGAGGCTTTAAAGGTGAATGTAAGGGATGAAAAAAGGGAAGCAAAAATGCTTCCCTAATATTTTTTCGCTACGGATGTAATGATTATTTCTGTAGAAGAGAAATATCAGCAATCTGTAGGAATAGGTTACGCAGGTTGTTCAGTAGCGTTAGACGGTTCTTTTTCAGCGCTTCGTCATCAGCCATCACCATTACGTTATCGAAGAATGCATCAACGGGTTCACGTAGGTCAGCAAGTTTGCTTAGGGCTTCTTGGTAGTTACCTGTTGCGAATGCTGGTTCTAGTGCTTCTGTCATTACTTCAACGTTTTCAGCTAGAGCTTTCTCTGCGTCTTCTTGAAGAAGAGCTAGATCGATTTCAGCTGGTAGTTCGCCATCGAATTTCGCAAGGATGTTACCTACACGTTTGTTCGCTGCTGCCAGTGCTTCTGCTGCTTCCAGTTCACGGAAGTGAGAAACGGCTTTAACACGTTGGTCAAAGTCAGCTGGTTTAGTTGGACGACGTGCTAGTACCGCTTGGATGATATCAACGCTGAAACCAGCATCTTGGTACCATGCGCGGAAACGACCTAGCATGAAGTCGATAACGTCAGCTTCTACGTTTTTGTTGGTTAGCTTGTCGCCTAGTAGCTCTTTCGCTTTACCGATCAGATCCGTTAGGTCTAGGTTGTAGCCGTTTTCAACGATGATACGTAGTACACCTAGTGATGCACGACGTAGCGCGAATGGGTCAGAACCTTTTGGTGCTTGGCCAATACCGAAGATACCTACGATAGTGTCTAGCTTGTCTGCCATTGCGACTGCTGAAGAGATCCCCGTGCTTGGTAGGGTGTCACCGGCGAAACGAGGCATGTATTGCTCGTAAAGTGCTAGTGCTACTTGCTCGTCTTCGCCATCGTGTGTTGCGTAGTGCATGCCCATCACACCTTGTGTATCCGTAAATTCGAATACCATAGATGTCATTAGGTCACACTTAGCCAGTAGGCCTGCGCGCTTAGACTTTTCAACGTCAGCATCGATTTGCTCAGCAATGTAGCCAGCAAGTTCTGTGATGCGGTCTGTTTTGTCTTTGATTGTGCCCAGTTGCTTCTGGAAGATAGCTTGGTCTAGTTCAGGTAGACGATCGATAAGCGGACGCTTACGGTCTGTGTTGAAGAAGAACTCAGCATCAGCAAGACGTGGACGTACAACCTTCTCGTTACCTTCGATTACGTGACGAGGCTCTTTAGACTCGATGTTCGAAACGAAGATGAAGTTTGGCAGAAGGTTCTTATCAGCGTCATACACTGGGAAGTACTTTTGGTCGCCTTTCATGGTGTAAACTAAGGCTTCAGAAGGCACTTTTAGGAACTCTTGCTCAAACTTAGCAGTAAGCACCACTGGCCATTCAACCAAAGAGGTAACTTCTTCAACAAGGTCATCTTCTAGGTCAGCAATACCGCCAACCGCGTCTGCTGCTTTTTTAGCATCAGCAAGGATGATCGCTTTACGCGCTTCGTAATCTGCCATTACTTTACCGCGCTCTTCTAGGATCGCAGGGTACTGGTCAGCAGAGTCGATTGTGAACTCTTGTTCGCCCATGAAACGGTGGCCACGGATAGTACGAGCAGAAGCTACGCCTAGGATTTCGCCTTCAACAAGCTCATCACCTAGTAGTACTGTCAGTGTTTTCACTGGACGGATAAATTGAATGTCTGAGTTACCCCAGCGCATTGCTTTAGGAATTGGTAGGCCCGCGAGTGCTTTCGCAGCGATGTCCATTACCAATTCTTGAACTGGTTTGCCAGCTACTTCTTGTTTGAAAAGAAGCCATTCGCCTTTGTCTGTTTTCAGACGATCAGCTTGCTCAACAGTAATACCGTTACCACGAGCCCAACCTTGTGCTGCTTTGGTCGCGTTGCCTTCAGCATCGAATGCTACAGAAATTGCAGGACCGCGCTTCTCAACCACTTTGTCTGCTTGGCCTTCAGCCAGTGCCGTCACTTTAAGTGCTAGGCGACGAGGTGCTGCGTACCACTTGATGCCTTCGTGAGAAAGCTCAGCAGATTTAAGACCAGCTTCAAAGTTAGAAGCAAAGGCTTCTGCTAGAGAACGAAGTGCTGTTGGTGGAAGCTCTTCCGTACCCAGTTCAATTAGAAAATTCTTCGCCATAGTTACTTCTCCTCGGTCTTCTTACACATTGGGAAGCCAAGTGCTTCACGTGATGCGTAGTACGCTTCTGCTACCGCTTTAGTCAGGTTGCGAATACGAAGGATGTAACGCTGACGTTCTGTTACTGAAATTGCTTTACGAGCATCAAGTAGGTTAAATGCATGACCCGCTTTAAGAATGCGCTCGTAAGCTGGAAGTGGCAGTGGTTTTTCTAGTTCAAGTAGCTCTTTACACTCTTTCTCACACTGGTCGAAGAAACCGAATAGGAAATCTACGTCTGCGTGTTCAAAGTTGTAAGTTGACTGCTCAACTTCGTTTTGGTGGAAGATATCACCGTAAGTCACGTTAGAACCATCTGGTGCTACGTTCCATACAAGATCGTAAACTGAGTCTACTTCTTGGATGTACATTGCTAGACGCTCAATACCGTAAGTGATCTCACCTGTTACTGGTTTACATTCAAGGCCGCCAACTTGTTGGAAGTAAGTGAATTGAGTCACTTCCATGCCATTTAGCCATACTTCCCAGCCAAGACCCCAAGCACCCAACGTCGGGTTTTCCCAGTTGTCTTCTACGAAGCGAATATCATGCACAAGTGGATCGACACCAAGCACTTCAAGAGAGCCTAGGTACAACTCCTGAATATTATCTGGAGAAGGTTTTAGTGCTACTTGGAATTGATAGTAGTGCTGCAGACGGTTTGGGTTTTCACCGTAACGGCCATCAGTAGGACGACGTGAAGGTTGAACGTATGCCGTAGACATTGGCTCTGGGCCAAGTGCACGTAAACATGTCATTGGGTGAGAGGTACCCGCACCTACTTCCATATCCAAAGGTTGAACAATGGTACAACCGTTTTGAGCCCAATAATCCTGCAGCGCGAGGATCATTCCCTGGAAGGTTTTGATATCGTATTTTTGCATAATTAAATTCGCGCGATTCTTTTGTCTGAGTTCTGAAAATAACCTTCGATTATACGCAGATATTCAGAAAGCGAGTAGGGGCAATGTTGGTTATTTAATCAGCATGGTTCGAGTTTTCGCTGTTTTTTGATTATTTTTAGTTGAAGAGGTGGGAGTTAAAGGCAAAATCTGTTGAACTTCATTTATTCGTGAATTTTAACGCGCATCTAAAATAAGGATAAATAGAGCCTTTTTGTTGGATGAATTAAGCCTTAATGACTGAGTTATTACTGAGTAGCAAAACGAAATTTAGCTTAGATCAAAATCTCATCCGAAATCGTATTTAAGCGTGATGACTGACACACAAGTGTCACAATTGTCATGCTACTTTAATCTTAAGAGTTACAAATAGGAGGGTACGATTATGTTGACTCGCTATATGGGAATGACTCCAGAAAAACAAAGTTATCTTTTTACCGTTGGCTTAGTGTTAACTTTGTTAGGTATGGTTTTGACTGAAATGTGGTTACCTATGGTGGTTGGCTCTATTGTCATGACGGGCCTTGCTGCTGAAGCTTGGATCCGAGTCGCACATATTATTCCAATGCGTAAGGATATGCGTGAAATGCAACACCAACTCGATAAGCTTCAATCACAACTGCATAATGTTGAAAAAGAATAAAAAAAGCCGCCAGTTAGTCATATGGCGGCTTTTTCTTTGATTCTTACTGAGCTTTTTCAGTCAACGAGTCGTTAAATTTAACTACTCTTCTAATCCTTTTCTGATCAAATAGGTATAAGGCAGGCTTTCTACTTGAGCACTCACAAGTTGGTGATCCATAAAGCGACAAAAACTTGGGATATCTCGCGTGGTGGAAGGATCGTCAGCTTTTACTAATAGTACGTCGCCATCCTGCATGTTGCGTATTGTCTTCCTAACCATCATTACCGGCTCTGGGCAGCGTAATCCTTCCGCTTCAAGTGTGTGAGTGGCCAGTTCCAAATTGATTGTCATGGTGATATCTCTAGTGTTTTATCGTGCTTTTGAGCTGGGAATGATACTTCTGTAGAAAAAATATGCAATAACCCTTGGCAAATCGATCTATTTGCTTTAACTTAATTAACAACCTGGTAACAATTGAGCTAAGGAGTGGCGATGTTGACTGCACTAGATAGGTTAACGATTTATTCGGTTTTATGCTTTATCTCTTTTTGTGCCTTAGTGCTTAGGTCACCAGAAGAAGCGTCATTTATGCCTTTGATTGGTATGAGTGCCACAATTATTGGTATTTGGATTGAGATGCGCCGTTGGCATAGCTCTTCGGAAGAACAAGAAAACTAAATCCAAACCTGAACAACACCTTATTCCGACACTATCCCCATTTTTCTTGGGCTTCCCCGCTTAACTGCGGGATTTTTTTTATCTAATGCATGGTATAAATGTGAAGTGTCAGTTCGCAGGATTAAGATTGTGGAATTAGAAGAGATATATCGTCGCGATTTAAATTTATTAGTCGCATTAAAAGTGTTACTCGAAGAGAGCAGCGTCAGTCGGGCAGCCGTTCGCCTTAACTTGAGCCAGTCTGCGATGAGTCGAGTGTTAGGGCGCTTACGTGACATGCTAGATGATCCTCTTTTTACTCGCCAAGGTCAGCATCTTGTCCCAACAGAAAAAGCGCGTGAAATTAATTCTCGGATCAATCAGCCGTTAGAATCTTTACGCCAACTTCTTACTCCCAGTGATTTTTCTCCTCTGTATTGCGATCAGCACTTTATTATTGCGACGACAGATTATGCGATGCAGACGATCTTGCCTTATGCCTTGCCTAAAATTTATGAGCAAGCCCCGAATATCTCTTTGGAATTTGCTCCACTGCAACATGAGCACTTATTTAAACAACTCAGCACTGAGCGTGTGGATATGGCAATTTGTCGGCCGATAGGTTCTGTTGCCCCATTGAAGCAAGAAGTTTTAGGGCTGGTGGGCGTGTCTTGTCTGGTGTCTAAGAATCACCCATTAGCAAATCAGCCGCTGTCGCTGGAAGATTATGTGTCACTGCCTCATGCGATGATCGCGATAAGTGATGGGGTGAAAGCTCTGCTTGATAATGCGCTCGTCAATCAAAAAGAGCGCCGTATGGTGTTGCGTGCTTATCACTTAGAAGCCGCGTTGGCGATTGTCGATAAGATGCCATTAGTGATCACTGTCCCTGCTGATTTAGCTTACCTTGTGGCAGAACGTTATGATTTGGTGGTTAAACGGCTTCCATTTGAGTTTACACCGTTTGATTATTCTCTGATTTGGCATTCACGTTGCGATACGTCACCTGCTCAGGCTTGGCTGCGTCGCGTACTTAAAGATGAGTGTAGAAAGCTGATTACAAAAAGAGTGGAAGATATAGGTCTGGGCAGTTAGTTGGATTCGTTATGGTTACTATTATTGATTAGATTGATGGCGTGGATTTATTGAATCGCTTAGCTAATGTCTCAATAGACTGGATATAAAAAAGGTGATGCCATGAGCATCACCTTTCTTCTTTGGTGCTATCTTTTTTGAAGCGATAGCGATTTGGATTAAATCTTAATTACAACACGACCTGTGATTTGGCCGTTAGTGATATCTTCAGCGGCTTGGATAGCCTCTTCTAAAGAGACCTCTTTACTTGCTTGGTCATAGAATGACTCTGGTAATAGTTCAGAAAGTTGCTCCCACGCTTTAATGCGTTTCTCTCGTGGGCACATTACGGAATCAACACCTTGTAGGCGGACATTACGTAAAATAAATGGCATAACCGTTGTCGGTAAGTCAAAACCACCAGCAAGGCCACATGCAGCCACAACGCTGTTGTAATCCATTTGAGCCAATACTTTTGCTAATACTTTGCTGCCAACCGTATCAATCGCGCCTGCCCATAACTGTTTCTCTAATGGTTTTGCTGGTTCTTCAAGTTCAGCTCGCTCAACAATGCGGCTTGCTCCGAGTGATTTAAGTAGCTCTCCGTTTTCTGAAGCTCGGCCAGTGACGGCTGCTACTTTATAACCAAGTTGGTTAAGCAGAGTAATTGACACGCTGCCTACACCACCGCTTGAACCTGTCACGAGGATCTCACCGTCTTCTGGTTTCACGCCTGCATCAACAATGGCCTGAACACAAAGCATTGCTGTAAAACCAGCGGTACCAATCGTCATTACTTTTTTAGCATCAAGCCCTTTTGGCATAGGCACTAACCAGTCGCCCTTTAAGCTTGCTTTCTCTGCCATTCCGCCCCAGTGACCTTCACCAACGCCCCAACCAGTAAGAACAACTTCATCACCTTCTTTATAGCGAGGGTCATCTGAGTGAGATACTTTCCCTGCTAAATCAATACCGGGAACCATTGGGAAGTTACGGATGATTCGTCCTTTACCTGTAATTGCTAATCCATCTTTGTAGTTTAGAGAAGAGTAGTTCACATCGATCTTTACGTTACCTTCAGGTAGCTGTGACTCTTCAATTTCGGTTACCGCTGCGATGGTCTTTTTGTCTTCTTGGTTTAGGACTAATGCTTTAAACATAAAAATTCTCCAGAGATTCCAATATAGGTGTGGTGACATCGCTGAAAGGTTCAATATGGATTCAGCTTATCAATATCTGTTTTGTTAATGACAATGAGTGTAGGACAGAGTGATAAAGAAAAAAAATGATACTTTGACATGTTTACTATGCGTTTTATGCATACATTAATTGTCGATGATCACCGATAAAAAAAGAGATAGAAGGCGGTGTGTGCATTCTATCTCTTCATTCCATCTAGAGTATTTTAATACTCAATGATATCCGCATACTGCGCATGAACATTTTTCTATAGAGGTGTCGCTATGGACGTTCAAAAATCGTCGCAATACCTTGGCCTAAACCAATACACATTGTGGCTAACCCATACTTCGCATCTTTTGCTTCCATCAGGTTGATCAATGTTGTGGAGATACGAGAGCCAGAACAACCCAGAGGGTGACCTAATGCGATTGCGCCCCCATTGAGGTTGACCTTTTCATCGACTACATCGAGTAAACCTAAATCTTTCGCACACGGTAATGATTGTGCAGCAAAGGCTTCATTGAGTTCGACGACATCCATATCGCCTATCTCTAGGCCGGCACGTTTAAGTGCTTTTTGTGTCGCAGGAACTGGGCCATATCCCATGATTGAAGGATCGCAGCCAGCAATCGCCATAGAGCGAACTTTTGCTCGAATAGTTAAGCCGAGTTCGTTGGCTTTATCTTCACTCATTATGAGCATGGCAGAAGCACCATCAGATAGCGCTGAAGAGGTGCCCGCAGTGACCGTACCATTTGCAGGATCGAATACAGGACGGAGTTGAGATAAGCCTTCAACTGTTGTCTCCGGGCGGATAACTTCATCATAATCTAATGTAAACAGCGATCCATCAGCGGCATGTGCTTCAGTAGGAAGGATTTCATTCTTGAAACGACCTTCTACAGTAGCGGCTTGTGCTCTGGCGTGAGAACGTGCCGCGAATGCATCTTGATCTTCACGGCTGATACCGTGCATTTTACCGAGCATTTCAGCGGTCAATCCCATCATGCCTGCGGCTTTCGCTACGTGCTTCGACATACCTGGGTGGAAATCAACCCCGTGGTTCATTGGGACGTGTCCCATGTGTTCAACACCGCCGATCAAGCAGATTTCAGCATCACCGACCATGATGGAACGTGCCGCATCATGCAGAGCTTGCATAGATGAACCACATAAACGGTTCACCGTTACTGCACCAATTTCAATCGGCAGGCCAGCAAGTAGGGCGGCGTTACGTGCCACGTTAAAACCTTGCTCTAGTGTTTGCTGTACACAACCCCAATAAATATCTTCGATCTGTCTTGGGTCGACTTGAGGGTTACGCTCTAAAATGCCTTTCATTAAGTGAGCCGATAAATCTTCAGCTCTCGTGTGACGAAATGCTCCACCTTTAGAACGTCCCATCGGTGTACGAAGACAATCAACAATTACTACGTTATTCATCTTTATATTCCTTTTCCAAAGATAGAGTTAAAGTGAGCTAGATTGTTGAGATTGGTAAAAGCTTTCGCCGCTTTCTGCCATATCTTTCAACATCTGAGGAACATGATACAAAGCACCAAGCTCTTGGTATTGTTCAGCCATTTGTACATAGTTTTGAATACCAATACTATCTAGGTAACGGAATACACCGCCTCTGAATGGCGGGAAGCCTAAGCCATATACCAGTGCCATATCAGCTTCTTGAGGTGATGCGATGATCCCTTCTTGTAAGCAGAGAACGACTTCATTAATCATTGGAATCATGACGCGTTGAATAATCGTCTGATCATCAAAGTATTGAGCGTCACTGCACACATTTTTCAGTAAAGGTAGAACATCTTCTGTGAATGTCTTTTTCGGGCGACCTTTTTTATCTACGCTATAACTGTAGAAACCTGAACCGTTTTTCTGACCGTATTTATCCGCTTCAAATAACGCATCGATGGCATCTTTACCACTTTTGCCCATTCGATCTGGGAATCCTTGCGCCATAACGGCTTGTGCGTGGTGAGCTGTATCAATACCAACAACGTCAAGTAGGTAAGCAGGTCCCATTGGCCAGCCAAATTGACGTTCCATGACTTTATCGACTTTTGTGAAATCAGCACCATCACTGAGCAGTTTGCTAAACCCACCAAAGTAAGGGAATAACACGCGGTTGACGAAGAAACCGGGGCAGTCATTGACAACAATAGGTGATTTCCCCATTTTTGCTGCGTATGCCACCACTCGGTTGATCGTCTCGTCAGAGGTGTGTTCGCCACGAATGATTTCAACAAGGGGCATGCGATGTACTGGGTTGAAGAAGTGCATGCCGCAGAAATTTTCAGGGCGTTTGAGTGATTTTGCTAATAAGTTGATTGGAATCGTCGAGGTATTTGATGTGACAACTGTATCTTCACCGACATGTGATTCGACTTCACTTAATACTGCAGCTTTGATTTTTGGGTTCTCAACTACGGCTTCTACGATGATATCGGACTGTTCGATCCCCGCATAATGTAGGCTTGGAGTGATCGATGAAAGAATCCCTGCCATTTTGAAACCATCTAAACGACCACGAGATAAGCGTTTATTGAGTAGCTTAGAAGCCTCATTCATGCCTAAATCTAGCGATGCTTGTGCGATGTCTTTCATTATTACCGGAACACCTTTCAGAGCAGATTGATAAGCGATACCACCACCCATAATACCGGCACCTAATACCGCTGCTCGCTGAGTTTCTTTGCTTGCTGATTTCGCGGCAGTTTTTGCGATACCTTTAATGTATTGATCGTTGAGGAACAGACCAACAAGAGCTTGGGCGACTTCTGATTTGGCGAGTTTTACGAAGTATTGTCTTTCAACATCGAGTGCGCCATCTCGGCTTAAACGCGCGGCATCTTCAATCGCTTTAACAGAGGTGATCGGTGCTGGGTAGTGAGGCCCTGCTTTTTGAATGACTAAACCTTTTGCCATCGTAAAGCTCATCATCGCTTCTAGCTTGCTTAGCGTGAGAGCGGATGTTTTCTGTTTGCGTCGAGCTTGCCAATCAAGCTGTTTATTTTTAGCGAGAGTGATGGTATTGATGGCAGAGTCGAGCAATTTATCGCTGTCTACAACGGCATCGAGAAGGCCAATTTTTAATGCGTCATCTGCTCGGTTCGCTTTACCTGCGGTAATAATTTCCATGGCGCTATCTGCACCTATTACTCTAGGTAGACGAACACACCCACCAAATCCTGGCATGATACCTAGTTTAGTTTCAGGTAGACCAATGCTGGTGGTCTTGTCTCCAATACGGAAATCGGTCGCGAGTACACACTCACAACCGCCACCAAGTGCATGACCGCGGATCATCGAAAGTGTTGGCACAGGAAGATCTTCAAGCTTGTTGAAGATGCTATTGGCAAACTTAAGCCACTCTTCTAGCTCTGCTTCTGGTTTCGAAAACAGACCAAGAAACTCGGTAATATCTGCACCAACAATAAAAGTGTCTTTGTTTGAAGTAAGGATTAATCCACTTAAACTTTGGTGTTGATTTAGAGCATCGAGTGCTTTATCTAGTGATTCAAGAGTTGCAAGATCAAGCTTGTTGACCGACGCTGGTGCGCAAAAGCTCAATTCTGCGATACCGTCTTGTAATTCCTTAACTTGTAGGGTGTTCGATTGGTAAATCATTATCTATCTCCGTCACTCACAATCCTTGATTGTTTGAGAGAATTAGTGTTGTTTTTATGTTCTGGTTAGACCAGTAAGTCTAGTGTGGACTTGTAGGTAGTCAAACTCAATACATTTTTTAAACATTTGTTTAACATTGTGCGCAGGGTCAGATCTAGGATCGCTTTTATTTGGAGCGTGTTACACTAGCGCCACTATTCATATAAATTGATAACCATGAATTTTCTTCCCTATCTAATTCCTTCTTCACCTGTGACATTTGAAGAAGAAATTAAAAAAAGCGTCTTCATAACTCATTTAGCCCATACACCAAGTGTAGAAGCTGCGAAGCTGTTTGTTGAACAGATCAAAGCAGAACATTCTGGAGCTCGACATAATTGTTGGGGTTTTGTCGCTGGCCGAGCTGAAGATTCAATGAAGTGGGGGTTTAGTGATGATGGTGAACCTTCTGGGACCGCAGGAAAACCAATCTTAGCGCAATTATCAGGATCTGGAGTGGGTGAGCTAACGGCGGTTGTCACACGTTATTCGGGTGGAATTAAGCTTGGAACGGGTGGTTTAGTCAAAGCATATGGTGGCGGAGTGCAACAAGCATTAAAGCTGCTTCAAACAATCGAGAAAAAAATCACCACTCACTTGCGGCTAGAGTTAGACTACTCTTTTATGCCTATCGCACAATCAGTGATGAGCCAATTCGATGCAGTCGAAGCTCAAGCTGACTATCGTGAGCATGTTGTTATGGATATTGAGATAGAACAGCGTCATGTTGATGCCTTTACTCAAATCATTATAAATAAAAGCGGTGCCAAAGCGTTGGTCACCGGAATAAAAGATAACTAGGAAGTTAGAAGCGCCGCTTTATTTCAAGCTAAGTTTCGTTAATTATTCATGCAATTTCGATCAATCATACGAATCGTCGGGCTGTTGCTCGCTCTATTTAGTGTTTCCATGCTAGCGCCTGCATTTGTGGCGTTACTGTACCGTGATGGTGCTGGTGTTCCTTTTGTTACCACTTTCTTTGTTCTGCTTTTTTGCGGAGGGATCTGTTGGTTTCCAAATAGACGTCACCGACATGAATTAAAAGCGAGGGATGGGTTCCTGATTGTCGTTTTGTTTTGGACGGTAATCGGTAGTGCTGGCTCACTTCCCTTTCTTATTGCTGATAACCCTAGTATTTCAGTTACCGATGCCTTTTTTGAATCATTCTCAGCGTTAACGACAACGGGAGCGACCGTTATTGTCGGGTTAGATGAGTTGCCTAAAGCGATTCTGTTTTACCGCCAGTTTCTACAATGGTTTGGGGGAATGGGGATAATCGTACTTGCGGTTGCGATCTTACCTGTTCTTGGGATCGGGGGAATGCAGTTATATCGAGCCGAAATTCCAGGCCCAGTTAAAGACAGTAAAATGACCCCGAGAATTGCCGAAACCGCGAAAGCGTTGTGGTATATCTATTTAAGTTTGACCATTGCGTGTGCTTTTGCTTTTTGGCTTGCGGGAATGAGTTTCTTCGATGCCATTAGCCATAGCTTTTCGACTATTGCGATCGGTGGATTTTCAACTCATGATGCCAGTATGGGCTATTTTGATAGCCACGCGATAAATATGATCACGGTTGTATTTCTTCTTATCTCTGCATGTAACTACTCTTTGCACTTTGCTGCATTTGCCTCTGGTGGCGTGCACCCTAAATATTATTGGAAAGATCCTGAATTCAGAGCCTTTATCTTTATTCAAAGCGTTCTGTTTCTTGTTTGCTTCTTATTGCTTTTGAATCACCAGTCTTATGACTCCATCTATGACGCTTTTGATCAGGCTCTATTCCAAACAGTATCCATCTCAACAACGGCTGGTTTTACCACGACAGGATTTTCTGAGTGGCCACTGTTTTTACCTGTGCTGTTACTCTTCTCTTCCTTTATCGGCGGTTGTGCAGGATCAACTGGTGGTGGAATGAAGGTGATTCGAATTCTGCTTCTTACTTTGCAAGGTGCTCGTGAAATGAAGCGTCTTGTCCACCCTAGAGCGGTATACACCATTAAAGTAGGTGGTTCAGCCCTACCGCAAAGAGTTGTTGATGCGGTATGGGGATTCTTTTCCGCCTATGCATTGGTTTTTGTAGTTTGTATGCTCGGGTTGATAGCGACAGGAATGGACGAACTTAGTGCATTCTCCGCGGTTGCAGCAACACTCAATAATTTAGGCCCTGGCCTTGGCGAGGTGGCGCTCCATTTTGGCGATATTAATGATAGTGCTAAGTGGGTATTAGTCGTCTCCATGTTATTTGGCCGTTTAGAAATTTTCACTCTTTTAATTCTTTTGACTCCTACGTTCTGGCGTAGCTAAGGAAGCTCTCGTGGCAAAAGCTCTTTTTCTTTATTCAAGCCGAGAAGGCCAAACGAAAAAAATCCTTCAGTATATAGAGGGTGAATTTTCAGATTACTCTTGTGAAACTAAAAATATCAGTGAAATAGAAACGGTGGACTTTTCTCAGTATGAGCGAGTTTTGATCGGTGCTTCTATTCGCTATGGTCATCTAAACAAAGATCTATACCGTTTCATCAGTAAAAACTTAACTCAGTTGGAGTTAAGCAAAGTCGCTTTCTTTTGTGTCAACCTTACCGCGAGGAAAGAAGACCAAGGGAAAGATACGCCAGAAGGTAGTGCGTATATCAAAACCTTCTTAAAAAAATCACCGTGGAAACCTAAGATGATTGGCGTTTTCGCTGGAGCGCTCTATTATCCTCGCTATAACTTCTTTGATAGAACCATGATTCGTTTAATTATGACGATGACTGGAGGAGAGACAGATACAAGCAAAGAAGTTGAATATACGAATTGGGAAAAAGTATCTCAATTTGCTCAAAAATTTAAAGATATGTAATCAGAATGTCGATTTATATGGTCTTTTGAATGTTTTTTAGTCGAACGATAATAAAATGCATTTTTTTTGCAAAAAGGGGTTGCCAATGTGATCGCAATCTCTATAATGCCACCTCGCTGACACGGTAAGGGCTCACAGAGAGTTCTGAAGTGATTCAGAAGGACAATTTAGAGTTACGAAATAACTTAAAAAAGTGTTTGACACTTTTAGTTGAATCGCTAAAATGGCCGTCCGTTTTGAGCAAAGCTTAAAACAAGCTCTTTAACAATTTAGACCTATCAATCTGTGTGGGCACTCGTTGATGATAATCACTAGTTTCGTACTGTTTGTTTTCGCTTTTTAAAGCGAAAGTAAATTAAGTCGAAACAAAAGATATCAATGAACTGAGTGACCAATACAAGTTCTTAGAACTTGGCACAGTCAATTCATTACCATTCTGTTGGAATGGTAATAGCTTTAGAATTACATGTTTCTGTTCTTTTTCGAAAGAGCGGTAAATATTAGTTTTGAAGTCAGTATTCATTGAGCCGCATCTTAGGATGCAAAAACTTTAATTGAAGAGTTTGATCATGGCTCAGATTGAACGCTGGCGGCAGGCCTAACACATGCAAGTCGAGCGGTAACAGGAAGTAGCTTGCTACTTCGCTGACGAGCGGCGGACGGGTGAGTAATGCCTAGGAAATTGCCCTGATGTGGGGGATAACCATTGGAAACGATGGCTAATACCGCATAATGCCTTCGGGCCAAAGAGGGGGACCTTCGGGCCTCTCGCGTCAGGATATGCCTAGGTGGGATTAGCTAGTTGGTGAGGTAATGGCTCACCAAGGCGACGATCCCTAGCT
>NZ_JAKJTJ010000032.1:0-76786 GCF_050337905.1 Vibrio clamense
ATATCTCTGGCTGTGTACCGTCGGAGGTGTGCACCATGAAATGCTCGGTCACGGTGTCTGCACTGGTCAGCTTTTGCGAGGTAAGCAGGTAATCCCATGATCCATCGGGTGATAAATTAAAGGTGCCGTATTGCCCCTGAGCACTTTGTTGTGCAACAAAGTGGGTGTGGTCTTGTGCATCCACATCATGGGCAACGAGTTTACCATTGGCCTGTACATATTGGTCTTCAGTGACGGTGCCGGTAGACGTTCCGGTTATCGTCGACTGGTCATCTGCTCCATTAATGGTCACGGTTACTTGTTTTTGTGTGCCGTCTGCTGATGTAACGTTGATGACTTCGGTTGTTTGTTGTCCCGCTGAAAGTGCTTGTACTTTTGGATTGGTATTATCTAGGTCGTAAGTCCAAGAGCCCGATTCAGTTAGATGTAGGGTGCCTAAGTTACCCGCAATATCCGTATTTGAGAAATGCGCTTCGCCTGTGTCGACATCCGTAACGGTCAGAGTTCCCGAGACTTTTAATTGAGATTCTTCAGTCACCGTGCCTGAGTTTGTGCCACCAATAATAGCGGCATCATTAGTGCCATTTACTGTGATAGTCACTTGATGCGGCGTGCCATCAGCAGAATGAACGGTGATGGTATCAGTAGCTGTCGAGCCTTTACCTAATGCTTGAACGGTCGGGTTAGTGTTATCAAGATCGTACGTCCAAGAACCAGTATCGGTCAGATGAAGCGTACCAAACGAGCCTGCAATATCGGTACTTCCTGTGGATGAAGTAGCGAAGTGCGCTTCACCGGTATCCACATCCGTAACAGTCAGTATGCCCGAGGTCTGAAGTTGGGACTCTTCGGTTACCACGCCGGCACTGGTTCCGCTTATCACGGCTTTATCATTGGTGCCGTTAACGGTAATTGCAATTTGATGAGGAGTGCCGTCGGCGGAGTGGATGGTTATGATGTCTGTTGTCGCAGAGCCTTGACCAAGAGCCTGAACTTGTGGATTTTTATTATCTAGATCGTAGGTCCAATCGCCATTGTCTTTAAGGTGTAAAGTACCCAGTGTCCCCTTGAGGTCGGAATTAGAAAAATGCGCCTCTTTCGAGTCGATATCGGTGATGTTGAGTTGGCCTGAAACCGTTAGGTCTTTATCTTCAGTAACTTGGCTTGAGCCATTACTTGTCCCGATAGCGAAAAACGAACTTGGTGAATTTGCTGTACTACTCGTGATTACTGCATGGTCGTTGGTGCCATTGATCGTAACCATAACTTGATGCGCTGTACCATCAGCTGAGTGAACAGTGACGATGTCTGTCGCAGTTGAACCTTGGCCAAGTCTTTGAACTACTGGGTTATTGTTGTCTAAACTGTATGTCCACGCACCGTCTTTGGTGATGCTTAGCGTACCGAAATTGCTAGTTACTTGTGATGCCTGAAAATGATCTTCTCCAAGATCTGAATCTGTTACCGAAAGCTGCCCTTGAACTTGTGTCGTTAAATCTTCAGTTAACGTGCCAGCATCCACACCTGTGATAACGGCGTTGTCGTCGTTCCCACCAATCGTCATATCGATGGTTTGCGGTGTGCCGTCTTTGGTGTGAATAGTGAAGCTTTCGTGCAATGAAGTGGCTGCGGTTAAAGCTTGAACATTAGAGAGCGAGTTATCAACTTGATACTGCCAATGCCCATCTGCGTCGATGGTTAATGAACCATATTTACCTGAGATAACTTCCGGCTTCACCGAACTTTCATTTTGGTCAGGGTCTATGACATCGATTTTGCCGTTCGCATGCAACAAGCCTTGTGAATCAATATTGTGATCTTCTGTTACGACACCTGTTAAGTCTCCAGAAATACTTGGCGTGTCTTGCTTACCTGTTACCGGTATCTGGACAATGATGCTCGAGCCATTAGATAGATGTAACGCAAAATGGTCAGTACCTGGTTGGTGCTGATTTAACAGGATGTATTGAGGAGAATTTGGATTCAATACAAATGTGTATTGACCATTTGCATCAACATGAAGCTCTCCGTACGTACCTTTTATGATTTCTGGTATGAAGGTTACGGGTAAAGCGGGTGCCGTAGGCGCATTTGAATGAGTCGGCTGGCCGTTACTTCCTGAGGAGATAGTCGGAATCGATACCGAAGGAATGTAATGGACTTGCGGGTGAGAAAGCGTCGACAAATGATGAGAAGGAACCAAGTGAAAACTCGAACCATGGGGGGCATGACTTGCATGGTTCGAGTTTACGTCACTTTTACTAGTTTGAGCCTCTTGATGAGTAACCGCTGATGAGTCCGTTTGTGTATGGTCATCGGTGACGTCTTTTTTTGTAACGCTATTTGCGGTTACTTGATCTGCAGCACCGCTGGAATTGTCTATACTCTCGGCAGCAGCGTGTTTAGCCAGTGATGGCAAGATCATCATGAGTGATTGAAAAAGTGGGATATTAACCTTTAGGTGCGAATGTAGTCTGAGCTTCTTTTTTTGTGTCGTTTTCTTTTGTTCTAACTCGTTATTTTTCTTATTTTTGGTTTCTGTATCTTTTTTGTTTGTTTCGACGTTTTTTTTGTTAGCCATTTTTCTCATCCGTGAGTCTTGGTTGCACTCTTTTAAGTAAAATACATAGAACGATGTTTTGCTAGCTAATTTTATAATTTATAAAGAAAAATTCAGGAAATCTGTTAGTGAATCCACATTATGCACATAGTTGGTTACTAAGGCTTGGAAAGTAAACGGTGAACGAAACTGACATACCGATAGAATCAAATGCCACTATTCTCATTGTAACTCTAAAAAATAAGCCTTAACGTAGATGAATAATGTACACAGAACATTCTCTATTCATGTCCATATTGCCACGGTCATTATTTTGCTCGTTGTTATGGTTTCTGGCGTTCAAATTTGGCTAGGAAATAGATGACTAACAGACGCATTTTTTGAAACTAATAAGAATGTTTTTCAAAGGATCGCAGATCAAACGCGCAGCCAAATGACCGTACACTATGGTGCGACTTTTATCGCGATTGGCACCTTCCAAAAGGGAAAAATGGTTCAATCGAAAACGATAGAAAAAGAAATAGTTAGTAGAGCTTTTGCCAACGCCATGAAAATAAGATAATGCTTTTGTTATTCATCGTGAGCACTTCGGTACCAGCCATGGTCATTTTTAACCCAACTCTTTACGTAGGTATGTTTAATTTGCGTGCAATTTTATTACATAACTTCTATGTCACATGTGACATAGAAGTTTATTGTTGTGAGTATTAGCGTAAGTGCTTCCATAGAGTGCTACGAGAGCTTTGTCTCTAGCTATAAAGCTTCAAGCTAGCATGTAACGTTTCAACTATTTTGTTACGCAATGATATTGGGGAGACCACAGCCACGATATTGGCATTTTTCATCAACCACCATTCAAAGGTCAAACTATCCCGCACTTCAGCCTCAATCGTGGTGTATTGTTTATCTTGAGTGAGTATTTTCTGGTTTGGTGACAAACGCGTTTCTTCAATCAGATGTAATCCGCTGAGATTTTCAATCTTCAATATTACTTTCTGCATCTCACCTCCAGAAAAATGACGTGCATTCTGCTCTACATACTCTTTGACGTTGAATTTGTTTAAGGTTTGGATGCTAGTAAAACCAATCTTTAATGTATGTACTCGGTGAAGAGCGTATGTACGGATGCTATCGGTGTCATTCGGCACCATGCCTACTAGGTAAAAACTATTGCCGTGAAGGAAAAGACCAAGAGGGGTTAACACATAGCACTTTGGTTTAGTTGCACCACGCTTCTGGTAGGTAAATTCAATGTCTTTTTTCTCGAGTAATGCTTGTTCAATCTGTTTAAAAAATGCGTTGCCTACCTCAGGTGCTTCCAATGGCAATTCTCTTTGAAAATAACAAAAGCGTTCACTCCATAATTTTGTCTGTTTAGTGTCTTCTTGTTTGAGTGAAGAAAAAATATTGTCCACACCAGAGCGCAATGTCGGTGGCAACATAGACTTAATTTCTTTCTCAATGACTTGCAATGAAACCACAGAAGACATGCCATCTGGCTTGATAGGGTGACGGTGTCCTTGAGCAATGCGATAGCGATACGGTCGTCGTTCATTATCAATCTCAATGCTGTTGTTATCTTCAATCACATTATTAATGCAGCGTTGAACAGTGCGTAGTTGGCTTTTCTCATCCGCATTGGTGCTGAGTAGTTCAGCCGAGAGTAATTTGTCTCGTAACTCTAATGTAGAGATTGAATCTGGATGGCAGGGGATGGACTCCAACACTTTCTGATATCGCTGTATTTGCTTGCTCATTGAATTCTACCGATAAATAAAACTTTAAAGCGACATAAAATGTCGCCAGTGAGATTAGTATAGCGTTCATAGACATGAATTAGGAGCGTTGAAATGCAACTTCAGGCAGACTTTGAGAATAACAACCACGATAATTTTGCTTTTCTGAAAGAGGGCTTGGGGGAGCTATATAAACAAGCCACTTTAGCTGAGCGCTACTATTTCACCGACCCTCAATCGAGCATGGCGAAGGTACGTCTATTTGTTGATCTCACTTGTCATGAATTAGGTAAGCATTTCAAACTTCGCCCTCCCGTTCATGGTGAATTATCTAATAAGATTAAGATGCTGCAAACATCAGGCTGTATTGAAGAATGGGTTATTGACGAGATGAATGCCTTGCGCCATGACGGTAATCGCTCCGTTCATATGACAGAAGTCAATGGTGCCTATGTCGCTGAAATGAAAGTGTCTCGCGCTCGTATGCAGAAGCACATGAACAGCCTTTATGAAATCGCTCAATATGTAGGTGAAACCATTCTTGGTATCGAAAACCTGTGCACTAACACGTGGCAGGAGCCTGCCTCATGTGAACTGTCATTATTCGTGACTGATGCCCTGAAAGGTTCTAAAGACGCGACTTATTACCTTGCGAACAAGTTTTACAACGAGTTGCTTGAAATGAGTGAACAAACGGGTAAATCTCGTTGGTGGGAGAAGGAACAATACCTAGATAAGCAGGCAGACCTGAGTTATTGGCTTGAGAAAACTCACCGTCAAGGGCACCCTCAAAGTTGGTTGTTATATGCTAAATGCTACTCAAACAAGCTACTGCAAGAGAGCGTTGCTCGTGATGCGAAACTGTGCTTTAAGCAGGCATTAACAATAGATGAGGAAGGTGATGCTGCCTTTGAATTTGGTTCTCATCTTCTCCGTTGTGGAGAACACAAACTTGGTGGAAGTTATATTCGCCAAGCGGCGGAGAAGGGCAACCATGATGCGCTTTTATTCCAACTTAATATCGCTTATAAAGCAGGCTCGGATACCGAGCATTGGTTACAGTGTGCTATTGAGCATCGTTTGCCTGAAGCGTTCACAGTCGATGCTTATAACAAACTTGAAAAGCATGAAACTGAGCAAACCGATGAGTCACTAAAAGCACTGCGTTCAGCCTTGGTGTCGGGGCAGGCTCGCCGAGCGCCTGGTATTGCTTTCTTTAAATCTTATGTTGATGCCACTGTGTATGAAACCGAGCAAATTAAACAAACTGTGGCGACGATGGTCGATAGCTATAAATGTTTACCTGAATACTTAGCGGTAGAGTTTCGCTTATTTAAGCAGATTGCAGATGATGCAGAGCACTATGACTTAATGATTGATATTTATCACGAGGCTTTAAAACAATCGAGCAATGAATTGGAAGAAGCGGATATTAAATATTCTATCGTCACACAAGCCCTTACGAAGGCGGCAACGAAATTTAAAATGCGTGATGGTGTTAAAACGCCAAAACCTATCCCTGCATTACTTCAAGAAGCAGCAGATGCAGGCCATCCTGAAGCCCGAACTTTTGTAAACAGTGCCGAAGGTAAGGCAGTACTTAAGAAAGAGGGCTTTACAAGCCAAGGCAAGATGCAGAAAAACGCAGCTGAAAAGAAGAAGAGCAAGCAGAAACGTAAGTTGGTTAAGAAAGCGAAGCGTAAGTGATTTCGCTTTCAGTGAAGCAGATAAGTTGACAATACCTTTCCTTCCTCCCTTTTTTTACTAAGATGCCTCTCATCACTGAATCGATGAGAGGCCTTTTGTACTTTTAGTCTTTAACCAAAGTTAAGTTTTAATGATTCTCCATACTTAACTCAGCGTCCAAAACTATTGGTACGGATCAGTACTCTCGTTAGCTGTCCTCCTTAACAATTCCAATGCTTGACCCTACTGAGTATTCTGTTTATATTATCGCCGCCCAACGGGCACATCCTAAAATACACATTCGCTATCCTGCCATCATTCGTGTATTTATATTGGTGTTTAATACTTCCATGCAAACTAAACTTCCCTCATTTACTCGAGAATCGGGTGCTTTAATGCATCTCTCGATCCCTATCATTTTTACTCAAATTGCAACCCAAGCTATGGGGTTTGTTGATACAACCATGGCAGGTCAAGTTAGCCCTGCCGATCTTGCGGCCATTGCTCTAGGTACAAGTCTTTGGCTTCCAGTATTGCTGTTGCTTCGCGGTATTATCATGGCTTTAACACCCGTCGTGGCATATCATCGTGGTTCACGAAATTTTGAACGTGCCTCTGTAGAATTTTTCCAAATGATATGGTTGGCATTATTGGCGAGCGTGCTATTGATCGCCTACTTGAGCAATGCAAAGCCAATTTTGGAATGGATTGGTGTCGCCTCAGAAATTACCCCAATTGCGAGCGATTATACATTTGCGCTGGCGTTTGGTGTGCCGGGTATTGCGCTGTTTTACACATTAAATGGCTTTTGTGAAGGTATGAACAACACCAAAGCACCGATGATCATTTCCGTTATTGGTTTACTTGTGAATATCCCAGTGAACTACATTCTTATTTACGGTAAATTTGGATTTCCTGAAATGGGAGCGGTTGGCTGTGGTTGGGCGACAAGCTTAGTTTATTGGGTCATGTCTATAATCTTGTATTCCTATATCAAAAGTCACCACCACTATAAAACCATTATTCGTTTTTCAGATGCAAAGCCAAAAGCAAAAGAGATGTTGCACCTGTTGAAGTTGGGTTTCCCCATCGGCATGAATATCGCGGTGTGCGGCAGCATTTTTGCAGTCATCGCGCTGATGATCGCTCGTATCGGTGCTGAAAACGTCGCAGCAGCGCAAATCGCGTTAAACATTTCGAGCATGACTTACGTGATCCCAATGAGCATCTCATTTGGCATTACTATTCGAGTTGGTCATGCATTAGGTGAGAAAGATGAGTTGGGCGCTATCGTGCGAAGCAAAATTGGGATTATTGTGGCAGGCTTAGTGTCTCTCATTTCTGTCGTGATTTTTCTACTGTTCCCTGAATGGATCATTCGTCTTTACACCGCAGATCCAGAGATCAGCGCCAAAGCCGCAACATTGATCGTCTTTACTGCAATGTATCAATTCAGCGATGCGATACAAACCTCTGCAAATGGTGCACTGCGTGGCTATAAAGATACTAAGATTCCGATGCTTCTTGCCATTGTATCTTACTGGGGGTTAGCTCTACCACTTGGTGTTATATTAGGGTTAACGGATTACATTATTCCTGCGATGGGTGAAGCGGGTTTTTGGGTTGGGATCCTTACAGGATTAACCATCGCAGCCATTCTTATGTTATTTAGGCTGCAACATGTAATTAAGAGTCGCGATACACAGGTAACAAGTACCGCACCCGCAAACTAATTAATACGTAATGACATTCCCCTCACACCTTTAGATGTAGGGGAATGCATAAATATTAAAATGGAACAAGCTTATGGTTTAGATAGGCTTACTTAACTTGCGCTGCAGCTGCTTCTAGTTGCTTAAGCTTGCCTTGAAGATTGTAAGTGTTTTGGTTGAAGTTACCAGGGTTCAATACTTGGCTGCTCTGCATTGGGTAGTCAGGTAGCGTGTTCATGAACTCTTGTACTTTGCCGCCTACTGGTACGAATAGCCACATGTTGTCTGCCATCCAACGTAGGTACATGCCAGATTCGTGAGGTGCTTTTTCGAATGGGTCAGCACGTAGGTGAACAACTTGAGGCCAGTTCGGTTGGAAACGAACAGCATCAACAATGTTACCTTCCATTACAGCGAATGAAATCTTGAAGTCATTCCAACGTACAGCGTTTAACTCAGCGTTTGCAGAGAAGTAAAGCATGCTATCACGAGGGCCTTTCTCTTCTTTACCTTCGAAATAAGGTAGGAAGTTGTAACCATCTAAGTGTACACGCCAGTTCTTACCGTTGTAAGTTGCACCTTTATCTGAAGCCAGTTTCTCAACAACTTTATCATCACCAGCAGCAGCTAGTAGTGTTGGGATCCAGTCTTGGTGACCCATAATGTCGTTGATCTTAGTTCCCGGCTTAATAGTACCAGGCCAGCGAACTAGCTGAGGAACACGCATACCACCTTCGTAAGTTGTACCTTTCTCACCGTGGAAGTAAGTTGCGCCACCATCAGGCCAAGATACTGTTTCTGCACCGTTATCGGTAGAGTAGATTACGATTGTGTTGTCTGCGATTTTCAACTCATCAAGCTTGTCTAGAAGGATACCTACCTGGTCATCGTGCTCCAGCATGCCATCTGCGTAGATGCTGATACCTGATTTGCCTTGGTACTTCTCTTGCAAACGAGTCCACACGTGCATACGAGTAGTGTTGTGCCAGATGAAGAAAGGTTTGTCCTCTTTTACTGCTTTTTCCATGAATGCTAGAGATTCTTCTAGGAACTCTTCATCCGCATGTTCCATACGCTTACGCGTCATAGGTCCTGTATCTTCAATCTTACCGTCAGCAGTAGACTTGATTACACCACGAGGACCAAAGTTCTTATGGAATTCAGGATCTTTAGGGTAGTAGTAAGTCTCCGGCTCTTCTTCTGCGTTCAAGTGGTATAGGTTACCGAAGAACTGGTCAAAACCGTGGTTCGTTGGAAGGTGTTTGTCTTGGTCACCCATGTGGTTTTTACCGAACTGAGCTGTCATGTAGCCCTGTTCTTTTAAAAGGTCAGCAATCGTTGGAGCCCAGTCAGGGATACCGTGGTCTGAACCTGGCATACCGATCGTTAGCAGACCAGTACGGAAAGGTTCTTGACCTGTTAGGAATGCAGCACGACCAGCTGTACACGACTGTTGGCCATAGTGGTCAGTAAATAGTGCGCCTTCATTAGCAATACGGTCGATGTTAGGTGTTTCGTAACCCATCATACCGTTGTTGTATGCACTGATGTTGAATACACCAATGTCATCACCCCAGATAGCAAGAATGTTTGGCTTTTCTGCTGCTGTCGCCGCTGAAGAAGCTGCTAATAAGCCAACACCTAATGCTAGTTTATTAATTTTAGTACCCATAAAGGACTCCAATTTGCTTTTAAGATTAATGTGTTAAAACAACACATCGATGAGCAAACATTAATCTCAAAAACCGGTTGTGTCTTTTTATAGTGGTTATAACTAATTGTTATGGAGGTTGGTTAAGTTGTTGATTGTATTTCGTTATATCTATTTCTTGGAAGTGCCTATTAACTGTTATGTGTGATCCGAATCATGTTTGTATACGTAATCTCTATCGTCCACGGCGCATCTTGTTGAAAATAAAAATGACAAAAAGATTAATAGGTTAGCGAATGTCGCGATAGTTTAAAAAATGAACTATACGTTGTAGTGCAGGATGCAAATAACTAACGAAGAGGTTTCTATGACAGTGAAATATGGCGTCAAACGACGATTAGCGATTTTGGGTACTGCGATGATGGCGGCTTCCACCGCCACATTCGCAGCAGAAAAACCGAATATTCTCGTCATTTGGGGGGATGACATTGGTCAATCTAATGTCAGTGCATACACCTTTGGCTTAATGGGGTATCAAACTCCGAATATTGATAGCATCGCCAAAGAAGGCATGATGTTTACCGATTATTACGCTGAGCAGTCTTGTACCGCAGGCCGCTCTACGTTCATCACGGGCCAAAGTGTACTGAGAACAGGTTTGAGTAAAGTTGGCTTACCGGGGGCAGATATTGGTCTTCAAGCAGAAGATGCAACGATTGCTGAAATGCTTAAACCAATGGGGTATATGACTGGTCAATTTGGTAAAAACCACCTTGGCGATAAAGATGAATTCCTTCCAACAGCGCACGGGTTTGACGAATTTTTTGGCAACCTTTATCACCTGAATGCTGAGGAAGAACCAGAAAATGAAGATTACCCAACCGACCCAGAGTTTCGTAAGAAATTTGGCCCGCGTGGTGTAATCAAATCATTTGCTGATGGCAAGATTGAAGATACTGGCCCACTAACGCGTAAGCGTATGGAAACTGTTGATGAAGAAACACTCGATGCGGCACTCGATTTCATGGATCGAGCAGTGAAAGCCGACAAGCCATTTTTTGTTTGGTGGAACGCAACACGTATGCACTTTAGAACGCACGTGAAAGCCGATAGCAAAGGTGTGACAGGCGTGGGTAACTATGCTGATGGTATGGTTGAGCACGATCGACACGTTGGCCAATTGTTGAAACAAGTGGATGAGCTGGGTATCAAAGACAACACCATCGTTTTCTACTCAACGGATAACGGCCCTCATATGAACTCTTGGCCTGATGCGGGTACAACACCGTTCCGTGGTGAGAAAAACACCAACTGGGAAGGCGCATACCGTGTACCAGCAATGGTTCGTTGGCCTGGTAAAATTGCCCCGGGAACTGTATCTAACGAAATTATGCACCATATGGACTGGATGCCAACCTTCGTTGCGGCTGCTGGTGATGATCAAATTAAAGAGAAACTGCTGAAAGGTCATACTGCCGGAGATAAAACATTTAAGGTTCATCTAGATGGTTATAACTTCCTTCCTTACCTCACTGGTGGAGAAGAGAAAGGCCGTCGTGCTGAAATTTTTTATTTTACCGATGATGGTGATTTAGCAGCGCTTCGCTACAACCAATGGAAAGCGGTGTTCATGGAACAGCGTGCAACAGGCACCATGCAAATTTGGGCTGAACCGTTCGTTACGTTACGTCTTCCTAAGCTGTTTAACCTGCGTATGGACCCATATGAAAATGCTGATATCACATCGAACACATACTACGACTGGTTGTTAGACCATGCTTATATGTTCGTTCCTGCACAAGCGTATGTAGGCAAATTCTTAGAAACATTTGCCGAATACCCACCACGCCAAAAAGCAGCAAGCTTTAGTTTGGAACAGGTTATGGAGAAACTTCAGGAGAACCATAACAAGTAAGCTTTGGTTTATTGAAACTGATAGATTGATGAAACTGATAACACCAAAGAGCTCCTAGGAGCTCTTTTTTATGCGCATATCGATGAGTTAATGCCAGTCGTGAATATGAATCACAACTATCGAGCTAGCTGCCACTGAATAATTGTAAATTCGTCGTTTTTACGTCTACCTTATTAAGCATAAGGATGTATAAACACAAGGAATGTTATGTCTGCATGGTTGTGCTCGCAAGTGAACGGATTGAAACACCAGCGAGTTGCAGTATTATCCGCAATGTTGGCTTTACTTATGCTGTCGATATTCAGTTTCAAGGGCTATGCTGATGAACAAGCGTCGCCAGCGACATATGTCGGATCTGAAGCTTGTATTGACTGTCACAGCGAAGAAGTCGAAGCGTGGCAAGGCTCTCATCATGATATGGCGATGAAACACGCGACTGATGAGTCCGTTTTGGGTGATTTCAACGATCAAACCGTGACTCATAAAGGAAAGCCCAACCGTTTTTTTCGCAAGGGAGGAGAGTTTTGGGTCAACATCGAAGGGCCGGATGGCCAATTAAAAGATTACAAAATCAGCTATACCTTCGCCTTTGAACCTCTGCAACAGTACATGGTTGAGTTTGAAGACGGACGCGTACAGTTGATTCCTTTCGCTTGGGATTCTCGCACCGAGGACGAAGGCGGCCAACGCTGGTTTCACCTATATCCTGATACCACCAACACCGATGAATTCTACTGGACCAACAGCGGTCAAAACTGGAACTTCATGTGTGCAGATTGCCATTCAACGAACCTAGAAAAAAACTACGACAGCGCAAGCAATACTTACAACACTACTTGGTCTGAGATTAATGTTGGTTGTGAGGCGTGTCATGGCCCTGCAAGTGCGCACGTTGAAGAAGCCCAGCTAGCAAACAACAAGTTAGCTGAAACGAAGTCAGCAAAAGCAAATGGTGGGAAGGATGCCCAAGTCTCGGCACATTATGGTTTCGATCGCGACTTGTCGAAGTCGGTGAAAGAGTGGGTCTATCAAGAGGGCAACTCAACCTTTCAACCAAAAGACATCATTCATACCAATCAAGTTCAAACCTGTGCTCAATGCCACAGTCGTCGAACTCAGTTGAATGAAACGGGTGGCCACGTTAACGGTTCATTCTTTGATAAATATCGTCTGAGTCTGATCACCTCTGAGCTTTACCACAACGATGGCCAGATTTACGACGAAGATTACGTTTACGGATCTTTCTTGCAATCAGTGATGGCAGAGAAAGGCGTCACTTGTACTAACTGTCACGATCCCCATACTGCAGAACTGAAAATTGCCGAAGAAGCTGTGTGCAGCCAATGTCACATTGCCTCTGAATACACGCCTGAAAAGCACACGTTCCATGAAGCGAATACCGAAGCTTCACAATGTACCACTTGTCACATGCCTGAAACGACGTACATGGAAGTTGACCCAAGGCGTGACCACAGTTGGCATATCCCGCGTCCTGATATTAGCCAACACATTAAAACGCCGAATGTGTGTACTAGCTGTCATGAAGATCAAACCGACCAGTGGGCAGATAAACAAATTGGCGAATGGTTCCCAGATTCTAAGTATCGTAACCAACAACATTTTGCCGTTGCCTTTTATGCGGACTCAATAGGGCACAGAGGAGCAGAAGATGCATTGGCGTATTCAGCTCAGGATTCAAGCTTAAGCAATATCATTCGTGCTTCGAGCTTAGAACGTTTAGGTGGCAACACGGGTAAGAATACGCTTATCTCATTGGCGAGAGCTGTGAAACACGACGATGAGATGATTCGGTTAGGCGTCGTGCAAGGTTCGTCTGGTTTTCCGTTTACTGATCGTTGGCAGATTCTAGAGCCATTATTGAAAGACTCTGTATTGTCGATTCGTTCAGAAACTGCAGGCGCGCTTGTGCGTTATTGGGGAGAGATGAACCCTCTGCAGAAAGATCAAATCAAGCCTGCATTGGAAGAATACATTGAGATACAGCAATTCAATGCCGATAGAGGGTTTGGCCGCACTAACTTAGGTAACGTTTATCGAGATTTAGGTCAGCACGACAAAGCGATTGAGTTTTATCTAGGCGCTATTGAGATTGAGCCTTATTTCGAGAACAGTTATGCCAACCTTGCGGACTTGTATCGTGCAATGGGCGACGAGCCAAAAGCATTAGCGACACTGAAACAAGGCATTCAAGCTCAACCTAAATCGAGTGTGTTGCCATACAGCGCAGGGTTATCCATGCTGCGAGTGAAAGATTACAAACAAGCAACCGACTACCTAAAACAAGCCGCTGAAACGGCGCAAACTGACCCACAATATTGGTATGTGTACGGCTTAGCTTTAGAGAAGTCGGATGTACTTGCGTCAAGTAAGTCATTGCACAAGGCTTACCAATTCAGCCGCAATCCACAACACCTGTATGCACAGTGTGAAATCTTAGCGCGGAATTACCAACAACCCGGTGTACCTAAAGCGTTTGAACAATGTGTTTCATCATTGGGCAAAGTAGCGCCACCGGAGGCAATTAACCAATTGAAAGCTATGCTGAAATAAAGCATCAGAATTGACGTGGCTATGGTGCTTATAACTAATAGTTATGGGGCTTGTGAGTAGGATGTACGCAGCCAGATTGAATTAAGGGAAGACCTATGAACCATGCGCAACAAGCAATAAACCAACTGATTGAACAGACAGAGAAAAGTGTTATCGGTCAGAGCCACGTCGTTCGGGCTCTGGTAATCGGATTATTGACCAATGGCCATGTGCTTCTAGAAGGGCTTCCCGGTACAGCGAAAACACGCTCGGTCAAGTCACTAGCGAATTTATTGAACACAAGCTTTGGGCGAATTCAGTTCACGCCTGACTTATTGCCATCAGATGTGACGGGTACTGAGGTGTATCAAGAACTGGATGGCAAGCCGCAACTGCATTTCCAACCGGGTCCTATTTTCAATAGCATTGTTCTGGCCGATGAAGTGAACCGTGCCCCTGCGAAGGTGCAAGCGGCATTACTTGAAGCGATGGCAGAAGGAACGATAACCGTGGGCGGTCAAACTCACATCCTTCCCGACTTGTTCATGGTGCTAGCGACTCAAAACCCTGTTGAGCAAGAAGGTACGTATCCGCTACCTGAGGCGCAAATGGACCGTTTCATCATGAAAGTAACGGTCGACTACCCAGAAGACGAAGCAGAGCGTGACATCATTCGATTGGTGCGCAGTGAAGAGCTAGGTAGTGAAACAAGTTCAGAATTAGTCACACCACAGCATATTGAACCTGAATTGGTACTTGAAGCTCGTCGCCAACTTCCTGATATTGCTGTTTCTGATTTAGTCGAAAACTACATTGTGGCCTTGGTGATGGCGACTCGTAAGCCAGAGCGTTACCCTGAATCAAACTTGTCTAAATGGATTGAGATTGGTTCAAGCCCACGAGCGTCAATCTCATTGGATAAATGTGCTCGCGCTTATGCTTGGCTACAAGGGCGTGACCACGTCACGTTAGATGATGTGCGTGCAATGCTACCCACCGTATTAGGTCATCGATTCTCATTGTCTTATGACGCATTAGCCGATGGCGTTGATCATCAAAGAGTGGTTGAAGAACTGCTTGATAATGTTGAGATCGGATAACTAGGGGGCGTCATGGCGAAGCCAACACAAGCTCCCAAACCACAAGGCCTTGATCCACGATTATATTGTGATTACTCAAGGTTAGTGCGAATACAGGCTCAAGCTGAGTCGTTTTCTCTATTGCCTCACCTAAAGGCGGGCAGTGTACTGTCGGGTCGACATAATTCTCTGTTCCGTGGCCGTGGTTTGAACTTCGAAGAATTACGTCATTACCAATTGGGTGATGATATCCGTAATCTTGATTGGAAAGTTACGATGCGAACGGGGAAGCCTCATGTTCGCAGCTATACCGAAGAGAAAGACCGTAATGTGATGATCTGTGTCGATCAGCGCAGTTCGATGTTCTTTGCCTCTCAAAACACCATGAAATCCGTTGTGGCGGCGGAAGTCGCGGCATTGTGTGGATGGCGAGTGCTTAAAGATGGTGACCGTGTCGGCTTTGTTTTAGCCTCACACCAAAAGCTCTTTCATACCAAAGCGCAGCGTTCTCAATCTGATTTATTAGCTCAGTTAAAGCATCTTACCAAGGCTAATCAAAGCTTAGACGTGAGTGTGAGTGACAGCGAGGGTGTTGGGTTTAATCAGTGGATTGAACTGATAAAACGAATGAGACTCAAGCAGTCGACCTTAATTTTTATTAGCGATTGGCGTGACTGCCAAGAGCAACATCTTGACCGTCTCAAGCAACTGCAACAACACAATGACATCCTAGCCATTATGGTGACCGACCCCTTAGAACAATCACTGCCTCAAGATCTTGCAAACGCAAACTGGGTGGTGGGTGATGGTCGCTTTCAGCTCAATCTTGATAGCCAATCTAAGGTCGACCTTGCGAGCGAGAGCCTTGCTCAAAAAGCGGCACTCCAAAAACAATCTCTTGCTAAATTGATGGCGATGAAAAACCTCCCTTATATCGAATTAGACACGTCTGGTCATCATATTTCACAGCTTCAAAAACTAGTAGGAGGGCGCTAAATGACTGCTGAACATACGCCTCCTAGTACTTATATCCTTCGCGAACTGCATGATGTCACGATTCCCGACAGCGTGAGCTGGGTTCCCCAAACGATCGGTTGGAAGATCCTCGGCGTTGCCTTGTTATTGGCCGCGTTCTATCTGGCTTATCGCTTGGCGCTAAAGTGGTGGAATAATCGTTATCGCAAAGAAGCGCTCAAAGAGCTTATGGTATTAGATGCGCGAGACAAAAATTCAACCGAGCGAACCTTCAAGATACTCAAAGTAGTACTTCGTTACCTAGACAGCAGCAATGCAAAGTTGTTTGGCCAATCTTATGTAAACCACTTGAATGCTTATTTGCCTGTTAGTGCTGGCACGAATGCAAACAGCAATGCTTTCTTTACCGATGAAGTCTCGGGGCTATGGATGCAGAGCCTAATTGACCCCAAGGTACGTTTAACCTTTGAACAGCGTTTAGAGGTGATTCAAACCGCGATGATGTGGCTAAAACTTCATAAACCCGATGTACAAACAAAACTAGAGGTACAAGCGAAACCAGAGGGGCAAGATAATGTTTGATAGTTTATCTGCCAGTTTTGAATTCGCGCACCCACTGTGGTTTATCGCACTACCTTTGCCTTTACTCGTGTACTTCGTTGTGCCTGCTTATCGCACCAAACAAATGGCGATCAAGGTGCCATTTTTCAGTGAGCTGGTTGAAGCGATTGGTGAGGCACCATCAGAAGGTGCAAGCCAATTAACACCGAGCTGGTGGCAACGTACCACGCTGATTATCACTTGGGTGCTCGTGGTTTGCGCGTTAGCTAAACCAACTATCTTAGGTGAGCCACAAGTTCGCGAACAATTAGGTCGCGATGTGATGGTTGTTGTTGATTTGTCTGGCTCAATGGCTGAACAAGATTTTACTTCTCAACAAGGGGATAAAATCTCTCGTTTAGATGCAACCAAAGAGGTGTTAGCTGATTTTGCAAAAACTCGAAAAGGTGACCGACTCGGTTTGATCCTGTTTGGTGACGCTGCGTTTGTGCAGACGCCATTTACAGCCGACCAAGAGGTGTGGCTTGAGCTACTCAATCAAACCGATGTGGCGATGGCAGGGCAAAGTACGCACTTAGGCGATGCCATTGGCCTTGCGATCAAGGTGTTTGAACAGAGTGAGAAGCAGAGTGCGAAAGTTCAAGATTCAAGTATTGATGCGAACGAGAAAGAGAAAGTAGTGATTGTGCTGACCGATGGTAATGACACTGGCAGCTTTGTTGAACCTATCGATGCGGCCAAAGTGGCTAAGGCGAAAGGCGTTCGTATTCACGTTATCGCCATGGGGGATCCGCAAACCGTGGGTGAGGTGGCCTTGGATATGGAAACCATCAAGCGGGTGGCGCAAGAGTCTGGTGGTGAAGCTTTTGAAGCTCTCAACCGCGATGAACTGACTAAAGCCTACGCTCAAATCGGTGAGCTAGAGCCTCAGCTGTATGAGAGTACGACTTATCGTCCTAAACAGGGGTTACACCATTACTTGATGGCGATTGTCGTTGTGATGTATTTGACTGCGTTTAGCTTGGCGACAATCCGTAGAAGATCGCTTTTGGTTTCTTCAAAGAAAAATTTGAAAGGAGAGAACAATGCCTGATTCTCTCATGTTGCAACAGTTCTTTACCCAGTTTCACTTTATTCGACCATTGTGGTTGTTGGCCTTTATTCCGATGTTCTTCCTGTTATGGGTTCGTTGGAGAGAAGAGACTAAGCCAACATGGAAAGACATTCTGCCTGCACATTTACGCGATGCATTGACCATTGGGGAAACTGGTTGGCGCAAGCAATTACCACTGAAGTTACTGATGGTTATAGTGACCATCGCCATCATTATCTGTTCGGGACCGACATGGCAACGTGAAGCTTCGCCTTTTGGTGAAGACAAAGCGTCGATGTTAGTGGTGCTTGATAATAGTGAGTCGATGCTGGCTAAAGATTTACCACCGAGTCGCTTAGAACGCTCTAAACAGAAAATTAGAGACTTACTCGCAGCGCGCAAAGGCGGTAACACGGGTTTGGTTGTGTATGCGGGCAGTGCACACGTTGCTATGCCTGTGACTCAAGACAGCAAGGTATTCGAACCGTTTCTGGCGGCTATCACCCCTGACATTATGCCGGTATCAGGTAAGTCTGCGGAGGAGGCATTGCCACTCATCAATCAACAATTGTCTGGTGAGCTAGGTTCGTCAGTGTTGTTGGTATCAGACGGTGTTAACCCAAGTACCATCAGAGCGTTCGAAAGCTTCTTTAACGACAATCCGTATCAGTTGCTCATTCTAGCTGCAGGAAATAGCAATGTGGTGAGCGATAATCCAGTCGATCTCGATTCATTGCGTAGCCTAGCGAGCAAGACGGGTGGACGACTGATCGAAGTGACCGTCGATAATTCCGATATCCAACAACTGAATAAAGCGGTTGAAAGAAACATGCAACTGAACGGTGAATCTTCAATGCCTTGGAAAGACATGGGATACGGCCTACTTATCCCAATGGCGATCATCATGTTGTTGTGGTTTAGAAAAGGGTGGTTGGTTCAATGGTGTGTGGTTGGCGTTTTGATTACAAGCAGCGTGTATTCTCCGAACACTTTGGCGAAAACGGTCAGTTTAACTGCTGACAAGCCAGTGGTTGAAGAGTCCGTGACTGTTTGGGATAAAACAGCTCAATGGTGGTGGGATTTATGGCTGACGCCTGATCAACAAGGGCAACGTTTATTGAATCAAAAGGAATACCTTGAAGCCGCCAAACATTTTAAGGATCCAATGCGAAAGGGCGCGGCTTATTACTATGCTCGTGATTTTAAGTTAGCTCATAGCGCCTTTTTACAAACCAAGACCGATTATGGTTCGTATAACGCCGCCAGTGCTTTAGCTCGACAGCGAGAGTACCTTGCTGCTCGCGATCTACTGAAATCACTGAGTGAGAAGCCCGATCTGTCTCCAGAATTAAAAGCCGATATAGCAAATAACTTAGCAGTTCTGAGTGGCATTGTCGAAGAGGTTAATCGGACCAGTGAAAGTCAATCAGGAACCACCGATGGCCCTGAAGAGTCTTTCGAACTACAAGACGATCAGCCGCGCACAGGCGATGGTGCGGAAGAAGAAACGGTCGCAGAATTAATGCGAAAGGAAACACTTAACGCCAATGAGATTTTGGGTAGCCAAGAGCTTGCCGACAAGTGGTTGAAGCGCGTAGAAGCTGATCCTAAGTTTTTCTTGAAGTCGAAATTTCAGATTCAGTTAAGAGATCCTGCGCCTTCGCTCGAACAGACATCGCAACAGGAACAGTCGCCAAAACAGGAGCAAACACAATGAGTCGAACTGATTTAGCTCTTGAAGCGGTTCAAGTAAAGGTAGGGCGCTCAGAGTCCGTTAAACTAACCAAGACCTTGTTTGTGTCGCTAGTTCTGCTGTTTAGCACTGCTTTTTCTACACTTGCTTCTGCGGCTGATATTTATGACCTGCAGAGGAGTGGCGATGTCGAAGTGATCGCTTGGGTTGGAGAAAAACCAAAGTCAGGCGATAAAATGACACCAGCCAAAGTCAGCGTTAATGAACAAGTGATTCTCACTATTGAGGTGGCGAGTCCTCGTTGGTTAACGGGTGGGACGCGAATTGGCAGCATCGAAATCCCTAATGTGATTGCTAAGCAGCGTAACCAACTGGCAACGAACTACACTGAACGAGTGGGCGGCACGACATGGTCACGTCAACGTTGGGAAGTGACGCTTTATCCGATGACTTCGGGCAAATTTGTAATTCCGACGGTACCTGTTCGTGTTCAAGTGTCCGCTCCTGATGGATCAAACGTTGGCGGCACGCTTTACACGCAGCCGATTAAGTTTGAAGCCTCACTGCCTTCTGGTTTATTAAGCGATGAGTCGCCTTGGTTTTCTGCGACAGACGTGGATGTTGAGCAGCAATGGCAGCGTTCAAGCGAAGACTTAAAAGTGGGTGATGCGGTTACACGAACAGTGAAGATCAAAGCGAAAGACAGCTTGTCTGTGTTACTGCCTAATGTGTTGACCAATGAATCGACTCAGCAATATCAAGCTTACCCTCAGCCTAATCGTTTGGATGACACACAAGAACGTGGTGACTACCGTTCGAGTCGCGTTGAAGAGACGGTTTATGTGATTCAGCAAGGTGGCGAATTCACCTTGCCGGAGTTTACGTTCCAATGGTGGGACAGCAAAAATCAGCGTCTTGAAAGTGTGGTGATAAAAGGCGAAGTGTTTGAAGCAAAACACACACTCCAATCCTTTATCAAAGCTTACATGTCTGCCTTTATCAGCGTTGCACTGGCACTGGTGCTATGTATTACATTCGTTGTTTCCTTGAAGCGTTATTATAAAAACCGACCGACACCAAGATGGCTGGTATTACGTCGTTTGCTTAAGCAAGGTAATTGGTCAGCATTGAGAACCTTTATCTATCGTGAGTTGCGAACTCAGACGACTCAGCTAGAACTGGGTAAAGCGCAACTTGGTAAATTGAATGGAGAGAAACGTTGGATAGAAGACAGTAAATCCCTCCAGCAAGGGCGTGAAGATAAAAGCGTATTTACTCGTTTGTGGAGAGGGTTACGTAACTTACCGAGTGACAAATCAAACTCAAGCAATTATCGTTCAATTTTTGACCGCTTGAAAATGCCTAAAGCCCTGCCAGACTTAAAAGATAGAACTAAGTAGCAAACTTAAGTCATTTGCATCGAACATAATCGGCAGGTTCTCTAGTATAGGGAATCTGCTTCTTTAATATGGAACTGTATGAAAAGTACCGAGCTAAATTTAATTCCTATCTTTGTTGCTATTTATGAAGAGCAGAACTTATCTAGGGCTGCGAATCGTATGGATATTAGCCAACCAGCCGTGAGTAAAGCACTTGCTAGGCTTCGTGATATATATAACGAGCCACTGTTCCACAGAACCACATCCGGCGTAGAGCCGACTACCTTTGCTATTGATATTTACCCAGCTATGTCTGCGGCATTGAAAAACTTCACGTCAACACTGTCTGCATCAAGAGACTTTGAGCCTAAAACATCAAATCGTATCTTCTCTATCGCTTGCGTTTCCGCAGCAAGTTATGAAATGGTGCCAAGAGTTATGCAGTTGATTAGCCAAGCAGCGCCTAATATCGCGTTAGAAGTTCACCCCCTGTTTACCGAAGATTATGAATCGGATTTGAGGCTTCAAAGACACGATGTGATCATTGATATGACGCCCAGACGAAGAAGCACGCTCAAGCACGAGGTGGTTTCTAGAGAGGAACTGGTGGTGGTATGCCGTTCAGATCACCCTGTGATTGGCGATACTATCGATATGGAGCAATTCCTTACTCTTGATCACGTCGTGGTATCACGTTGGCATGCACGTAAAAGCTTATTAAGTTCTGAACACTTTAGTGACTTGGAAAAGCGAAAAATTGTGTATCGAGCAGCTGGCGTCGTCGAGATGCTTCCCGTGATCGAGGGCTCCGACGCTATCGGTATGCTTCCTATGTCATCGGTGCGATGTTTTTCTGAGAAATATAATGTAAGAACACTGCCTTTACCATTCGAATTGGAAGATCTTGATATGTGTATGATTTGGCACCCAAGTCGCACTAACGAATCAAGCCATAAGTGGCTGCGCGCAAAGATCAAAGCGGCAGCAAAAGACATATCAAGTTAGCCCTAAAGGACATCGCTATGGAAAGCATTCGCGCAATTTTAAATGGAAAGAAAGCCAATATCCCAGAACTGAGACAAGAGGTCTTTGCTGCAAGAGCCAGGAATATAGACCTACAAGTGAGGGTAACTTGGGAGTCTGCAGATATGTTTCGTTTGGTCAGCGAAGCGATATGCGACGGCGTAAAAAGATTGGTTGTTGCTGGTGGCGATGGAACGGTGAATGAAGCCGTTAACGCACTCAATCAGTTTCACTCCAGTGAACGACCTCAACTAGCCATTATTCCAATGGGAACCGCGAACGATTTTGCGACCGCAACGGGTATACCTAGCGATATTACGGATGCTTTCAAACTGGCGTTAGAAGGGAATGCGTTTGCGGTGGACAGTGTTTGTGCCAATGACCGCTATTTTATGAATGTCGCTGCGGCAGGTTTTGGCGCAGAAGTGACGGCTGAAACCCCCGTTGAACTCAAAGATTTTCTTGGCGGCGGCGCATACACGCTAACTGGTGTGGTCAAAGCGCTAGGCTTTAAGCCTTATAGCGGTACTTTGACTATAGATAAAGGCACTTTTACTGGCGAAATCCTAGTTGGCGCTTTTTGTAATGGTCGTCTAGCCGGGGGTGGACAAGAGCTAGCACCCAACGCGTTCATTGATGATGGTTTGATGGATCTTACTTTGGTTAAAGCATTCGTGGCTTCTGATTTGCCAAAAGTCATCGAAGAGCTTAAGCATCCAGCAGACGACGGGAAGTATGTTGTTCATACTCAAGCTCGTTGGTTGGAGATCGATTTTCCTCAATCGCTGCCGATTAACTTAGATGGCGAACCTTATCATTCTAATCAAATTCGTTTTGAAGTTATACCTTCAAGTATCAGTTTGGTGCTGCCCGAAGATAGCCCTTGTTTAAGCAAACAAAGCACGGAAAAGAATGCTCGTTTTAGTAACGGTATTGATTAAGCAGATAAGATTTAAGATCAGAAACTGAGATAAGAAAGAGCCGTTTATCTATTTTGACTGCATCAGTCTGAATATGACAAACGGCTCTTCTATTTTGTTAGTGATGGATTCGAAGTCTAGATGATCAAACCTCAGAGATTTATCTCACTCGGTAATTTCTTTCAGCACTTCTCCAATCGAACCACTTGGTTGAGTTATGCCCAGTTTGTTCGAAAGTGTAGGTGCAATGTCGTATGGCGTGATTGGACGGGAAACCTTCTTAGCATCCACATCATAGCCCGCGAAGATAACCGGAACATGTGTGTCGTATTTCCAAGGTGAGCCATGAGTCGAGGCAATCTGTAGGCCTTCCATGTCGTTAATGTAGCTGCGGGGTGCAAAGACCACATACACATCGCCAGAACGAGCAGGGTGATAGTTGTTCTTGATTAGCTGCATCACATGAGTATCCGGCACTCGGTTCGCCGCAATATCACTGCTCGATACGGCAAACGCTACACCTTTCACTTTAGTAATCTCGTCAGCAATCGCTTCTTGCACCTTTGCTAGCTCCAGCTTTTTCTCTGCGATTAAGTCGTGATTAAGATAGATATAAGGTTGAGCATACAGTCGAATCGCATCTTTGGATAAACCAAACTCATCTTTTAACCGTTTCTCAACGCCACTCGATAGTAGTGTGTCTTTGTTGAAATACTGAGCTTGATTGAAACCAAGCGCATTTGCCGCAGGCGAAGATTCAGGCACACCATGGTCGGCAGACAACACAATTAATGTGTTCTTTAGACCGACTTGGTTATCGATGGTTTTAAGAAGCTTGGCGATCGTCTTATCAAGTCGAATGAGATTGTCTTCTGTCTCTAAACTTTCAGGACCGTACAAGTGCACCACATAGTCGTTTGATGAGAAACTCACAGACAGGTAATCGGTCACGTCGCCTTGGCCTAACTTCTCTTGCATCAACAGTGTGCTTGCGAAGTTCTCGGTGATTTCATCGCCAGCCGGGCTCACGGTTAGCGTTGTGCTGTAGTATTTATAGCTTGCAGGGCCGTATGGGTGAGGGAAGGTGCGTTGGAAATCACCGAGCTTCACCTTGTGGTCCGTGTTGTGCTCTTGCAGTGTGTACTCTTCACGTGGTAACGAAAGTTCCCATTTCTGTTTAGAGTATTGGGCTGCAATTTCTTTTTCATTCCAACGAGATACCCAAGCTGGGTACTCGTCGTAGTAATAGTTACTAGTGACAAATTCAGACTGTGCCTTCGAGAACCAGAAGGCTTTACCGCTGTGTCCTGCGAATGAGATTGCGCCGCGGTCTTTAACAGACACACCGAACACTTTCGATTTGCCACTATTGGAAATCGTCAGCTCGTCACCAAAGGTGGTGGCCAGTATTGGCTCTGGAGAGCGACCATCACCTTGTGCTGTTTTTTGTGTTGGGTCGATCTCAGTTGCTTTGTCGACACCCGCGCCTGAAGTCAGCATCTTGTAATTGCCGTCTTCTACGTTATACACCAAACGTTCTTCACTGCGGTCATACCAAACATTACCTACCATGCCGTGAACACTCGGCGGAGCGCCGGTTGCAAGCGATACATGACCGACAATGGTTTCTGTGTTGCCGTGCTGGTAGTTTGCATTGGTGTAGTAAGTACCATCATCCATTAGGTAACGAAATCCACCCTCACCGAAGTTGTGCTTGTAGCGTTCGATAAGGTCTGCACGCAGGCCATCTACCGTGATTTGGAGGACTAGACTGGGTTTGTCCGCAGCTGATGCTGGGAAGGCACAGAGTAACGCGAGTGTAAGTCCTGAAAGCTTGGTGTATTGCATAGAGTGTCCTTATTCGATGTAATTTCGCTATTCAAAATGACATGGATTGGTCACTGAACAGAGGCTGTCCTTTGTTCAGCGACCATGGGGTGTTTTGCTAGTTTACGTCCTTCACTAGGCGTAGGCCCATATCAGACATGGTGATCGATTGACTGGCAAAGTCACGGCGGTAACTTTCTGATTCATCTTCATCGTATGCAAAACTGCCACCGCGTACCGATTTGTGTGATAAACCGACATCACTGTGTTTCGCGTTGTTAGGATTGTCTGTTGGACCGTATCGGTAGAAAGTGTCATCGAAGGCATCAATAACAAACTCTCCAACGTTGCCTGTCATATCATATAAGCCTAGCTCATTTGGTTTCTTTAGCCCGACAGGATGTGCGCTATTTTTGGAATTTGCTGAGTACCACGCAACATCATCTAAGTTGTTGGAACCACTGTAAGTATAACCTTTGCTTTTATTGCCACCTTTCGCAGCAAATTCCCATTCAGCTTCTGTCGGAAGGCGGTACTCTTCGCCCGTTAATTCATTCAACTGCTCAACGAAATAGTTCGCTTGCTGCCAACTTAGGTTATTGACCGGAACTTGTGGGTTTTGGAAATAACTGAGAGATGAACCCATCACCGATTCGAACAATTCTTGAGTCACCTCAAACTTCGCAATATAGAAACTATCTACAGTTATATCTCGTGCTGGTTGTTCTGCTTTGGTTGCTTCAGGGTTGTTTGAACCCATGGTGAACGTACCGCCTTCAACTAACACCATCTCTTGGTCAATTTGTTGGGCGATAGGGTGTGTAGGCACGCTCGCACAACCGCTCAGGAAAATAGTCATGGTGACGCTGCTGATCGCCGCTAATTGTTTGTAATTGAAAAATTTCATCACGTGCCTCGAATGTTCGAAATAGGAGGCGATTTTAACGTTTAAGGTCATTCCTATTGGTTATAAAGGGTATAACATGCCACAAGCTGAAATAGGAATTATGATGGGAACAAGACACTAAGATAGGTAGGTAAATCATGCACATTACTCAAGGTCCACAATACAACGGTAAAGCCTCTAAGCGCTTACATGTGATGGCTAAGCCGATTGGCGCGGCGTGCAACATTGACTGTAAATATTGTTATTACCTAAGTAAGCAAGATTTGTTGGAGTACAAGAAAGGCAGTTCTCCAAGAATGGATGATGAGACGTTAGAGACTTACATCCGACAATACATCGAAGGTCAAAATACCCCTGAAATCATATTCTCATGGCAGGGTGGTGAACCTACCATGCTGGGTTTAGCGTATTTCGAACGTGTGGTTGAGCTACAGAAAAAGTACCAGCCTGAAGGTGTTTTGATTTCAAATGACCTACAAACTAATGGCACACTACTGAATGATGATTGGGGTCGATTCTTAGCAAAGAATAACTTCCTGATCGGTTTGAGTATTGATGGTCCTGAAATGCTACACAACGCCTATCGTGTCAACAGAGCAGGCCGGGGCACATTTAAACAAGTGATGGCAGCCGTCGAGCTGCTACATAAACACCAAGTAAAATTCGCAACGCTAACCTGCGTGAATAACCTTACCAGTCAAAATGCATTAGACGTGTATCGCTTCCTACGTGATGTGGTGAAGTCTCCACAAATGCAGTTTATTCCTATCGTTGAGCAAAAAACCTTTAGAACGGTTGCGCCACAAACGTCTCAAGTGAGTGAGCAACTTAAGCAAGGCGACAAACGTCTGATCCCAGGCCATAAAGACTCGATCATGGAATCGTGGTGTGTGTCGGACTTGGCTTGGGGTAACTTCCTTATTTCTGTATTTGATGAGTGGGCGAAGAACGACATCGGTAAAGTGTTCGTTCAGTATTTTGAAGCAAGTTTAGAAACATGGATAGGGCGTCCTAACCCGCTTTGTACTCTGAATGAAATCTGCGGTAAAGGCCTCGCGATGGAGCCTAATGGCGACGTATTCTCATGCGACCACTATGTTTACCCTGAATACAAGATTGGCAATATTCATCACGAGAAGCTTGATGACTTGGCGTACAGCGCACCACAGCAAAAGTTTGGTTTCGCTAAATCACGTACAATGACCAGTCAATGTCAGCAGTGTGATTACAAGTTTGCTTGTCATGGCGAATGTCCTAAAAACCGCTTTATCAAAACTCGTGCAGGCGAACCGGGCTTGAACTACTTATGTGCAGGTTGGCACAAGTTCTTTTCTCATGTCGACAAGTCGATGGCTTATATCGCTCGTGCGATGGGGCATCCGGTTGCTCATGGCAAATTCAGTGATTCAGTATTGATGGCACATCGTGCAAAACAAGCGCAACAAACTACGTTCGAGACCAAGTTTTAACTCGTTTTTTGGGTCAACAGATCCAAGACAAATTTAATCAGATACGAGTCTAAGGACAGGCTAAGTTCTCCAGTTTAAGGTAATACTATGATGAAGAAGAGTTTAGCGACGGCTGTTGCTCTATTAGTTTCAACGTCCGCATTGGTTTCAACGTCTGCGATGGCAGCGAATAGCGTTCAGCAAACTGTTGACGCACCGGCAAAAAATATCAATCAAGTGCTTGAAATGACGGACACTCAATCCCGTATTCAACAATTGTCTTACATGGCACAAGATCAGAATCAATCTATAGAAAATCGTACTGGTGCACTGCAAGAGCTTGCTTCATACCCAAGCCAGAATGCGCTGGTGGCGGTGGCAAGAGGTTTGAAAGATCAAAACCCTGAAGTTCGTGAGGCTTCGATTATCGGTTCTTCGCCATATCAACTTGAGCATCGTTGGGCGTTAGTTTCACCTTTGCTGAGCGATACAGATTCTATGGTTCGTCACTCGGCAACATCGAACTTAGTACGTGATTACAATACGTTAGATAAAGAACAGAAAGCACAAATTGAACAACCCGTCGCTGAGTTAATCACATTCTTGGAATCACAAGAATCTGAAAAGTTTCAATTGTTGTTCGCTGACGTGCTCCGTTGGCACAATGAATGGGATAAAGCGGAAACGATTTATCTTGAGTTGATTAATACTCACCAGAAAGACCCTCAAGTTTGGCTGAGCTACGCGGATAACTTCCGAGCTCAGAATAAAGATCAACAAGCGGTCGAGGTGTTGGATCGTGGTTTGAAGAACGTGCCGGACAATGCAGCGATGCACTATTCTAAATCATTAACTTTGGTTCGCCTTGAAGACAAGGCAGCAGCAGCCAAAGAGATTGAAGTAGCAGCAGAACTTGCAAAAGATAACAGCTACTACTGGTACTTGAATGGGGTACTACAAGAAGAGCTGGATATCGACAAATCGACTAAATCGTTCGAGAAGGCGTATTTGATCTCTGGTTCTCCGGAGCAGTTATACGCGGTCTGTGATATCTACGTACGCTACGGTAATGAGAAGACGGATGACTGTTTAGAAGAGCTAGGAAAAGTCGCTCCGGACTATGTTATTGAACAGTTGAAAGAAAAACGTATAAACTCAAGTTCGTAAAGTCTATCTATGGAGTATTTCCTTATGAGCATATATAAACGACATCGTTTTCCCCCAGATATTATCCAATATACCATCTGGTTGCATTAACGCTTTAGCCTAAGGCTTAGGGATGTAGAAGAGCTTCTAGCAGAACGAGGATTTGTCGCCACGATAAATATTTTTATCCATACTATGAAAATATCGAATAGACACTTAACAAGAACAGGCTTATCATTCGCCGTGTTTGGGGAGTAGTTAGCGCAAGCTTATTTATCGTCATCTCGTTAAGTGAAAGCTTATCCGGTAAATAAGAGTGAAGACCATCAACTAAGTTTCAAATAAGTTGCTTCATTCCAACGAGACCAACGCATTCAATGCCGATCACTATGATTCGGTGGTTTTTGTATGCGGAAGGTCACCTATTCTTATGATCTTCCGTTTTTGGAGGATTCATGAATCCAGTAGAACTCACATCATCAATCAGCACTACGTCTGGTTCACTATCTCAACACCCTAGCTTTATGATCTATTGCGGCTTTGCTGTAATGACGCTTATTTTGATCTCGCTCGATATATGGCAAACCAAGGGCGGCAAGATCACCATTAAAAAAGCGGCATTATGGAGTGTTGTATGGTTTGCTCTTGCGCTCGTATTTGCCGGAAGTATCTATTTTTTCTGGGACTACTATGCACCTCACAGTAGCTACTCATCAGAAAAAGCGACTATCTCATTCCTGACAGGCTATTTGTTAGAGAAATCGTTGAGTGTCGATAACCTATTTGTATTCGCGATTATTTTTGCTCAATACAAGGTACCTCAGCATTTGCGCCCGAGAGCGTTGCTGTGGGGTGTGGTAGGGGCATTGATACTAAGAGCGGTAATGATCGCGGTTGGGGCTCAGCTGTTAGCTCAGTACCATTGGTTACTCTATGTCTTCGCAGTGTTTTTGATTGGCACTGGGATACAACTTGCGCGAGATAAAGGTGAAAGTGAAGTAAACCCATATCCAGAAAAATTGATCAGAAAATTTGCCAAAGTGACGGATGACTTTAAAGGAAATGCACTGTTCATGAAACAACAAGGGCAGTGGTTTGTTACCCCAATGCTGATTGTTATTGGCGTTATTGCTGTAATGGATGTGATGTTTGCACTGGACTCTATACCAGCAATCTTTGCTGTCACAAGAGAACCTTTCTTGGTACTTGCTGCGAATGTTTTTGCTCTACTAGGATTACGATCTCTGTATTTCGTACTGCAGGGGATGATGGATAAATTTGTTTATCTAAAGCCAGCGTTGTCGATCATCATGGTTTTTATCGGTATTAAAATGATGTTGGTAGGATCGGCGTGGGAAATACCGACCTACATCTCGCTGTTGGTACTCTTACTGGTCATGACAACGGCAGTTATAGCTTCAATGTTTCGACGGGAATCACACCACGAAGATTGCTGTGAGTTATCAGACAGAATAACTAATCAAAAACTCTAATATTAAATTAATAAAGAGTGAGTCGAGAAAAAACAATATGTGATCTAAATGTTAACTTGAATTGTGCTTTGGTTGCTAACTGAACGAAATATGCAGCTAATACTACAATTTACGATTAACTATGCACGGTTTAGTCATGGTTAACAATTGAACATGTTAAAATAATGTTTGATTAGTAAAACTAATCTGAAAAGTCAAATTTTGTCATTTTTTACACATCAAAAAATGGCTTAATATTCTTCTCAACGAAACGAAACCATTTCAACAAAATTTAAATAGAGAGGCAATCATGGCACACGCAATGAACATCGAAACAATCGCGACACCTATCTCTATGGATAAGAAAACCTACTCGGTTAACTTCAAAGGATTGATTGCGCACATTGTCGATATTATGTTTGGTAAAGAACAAGTAGAAAGCACTTACTATGCAAGTAACCTATCTGGTCACATGCAAAAAGATATCGGTATCTACCGTTAATTGCTTTAAAGCTTCTAGTTTTACCGTTTCATAGATAAACGAATTAAAAAGAAACGCCGACTACTTAGTAGTCGGCGTTTTTGTATTGAGTGAAATAAAAAAGAATCAACTCAGGTCTGTGTAGATAGGTTTTCACTTAAGGTATCGTTTAGATGAAGAGATTTCTGTTATTAACTCTTACCTCTCTTGTTACTTTTCCTAGCGCAGCTCAAACATGGCAACATTCTGGGCCTCCGGCTCAATTGATTGAGCTATTTACATCGGAAGGGTGTTCAAGTTGTCCTCCTGCCGATCGTTACATTGGTGAATTTCGTCATTCTTCTAAATTATGGAATTCAGTGATCCCAGTCGCCTATCACGTCGATTACTGGGACTACCTGGGGTGGAAAGATAAATTTGCTAATCCGGCCTTTAGTCAAAAACAACGGTTGTATAAAGCTTATGGCGTCGTTGACAGTGTCTATACCCCAGGTTTTGTTGTCGATGGCAACGAGTGGCGCGGTTTCTTTCATTGGGGAAAGAAAACCTTGCCTTCTCCCTCGACAAACAACAGAGGTCTATTGACTTTGAATAGGGAAGGGAATCGTTTTAAATTGGTTTATAGCGGCACTGATGCCTACACTGCTAATTTGGTGGTTCTTGCGCTTGATGAAGTAACGCAAGTTAAAGCGGGTGAGAATAGAGGAAAGTTACTCGATCATCACTTTGTTGTTCTGGATAAGTTGCAGCAGTATGGTCAAAAGGAGTGGCAATTTGAGCTTCAGACAATACCAGAAAGCGCAGATGCGGTTGCAGTATGGCTAACCAAAGAGGGGTCATACCTTCCTGTGCAAACCGTCGCCGGGGAATTTAATAGTAAATAATAAAAAAGGCGCTAATCAGCGCCTTTTTTATCGAGAAGCGTTAAAAATTACTTCTTACGACAGAACTCAGCGATAACATACATAGATTGACCGCCGTTCGCTTTACCAGAAACAAGCTTAGGATCGTCACCAATGCTGATGCCACGGATAACCGTACCTTGCTTGATTACTTGGTTGGTACCTTTCACTGGAAGATCTTTGGTTACTGTTACGTCGTCACCTTTTTTAAGCTCAACGCCGTTAATATCGAATGGTTTGTCATCAGCTGACATGCCGATCTGTGCCCAAACTGAAGTCTCTTCTTCAAGATACATCATGTCTAGTAAATCTTGAGCCCAACCTTCAGCATTTAGACGAGTCAGTTGACGCCAAGCGGTTACTTGAACCGGTGCTTCTTGGCTCCACATACTGTCGTTTAGACAACGCCAGTGGTTGATATCTTGTGGGTCGTCGATCTCGCTAAGACACTTTTCACAAACCATGATGCCGTGATCAACTGTTACGTAGCTGTGTGGTGGTACAGCGTATGCAGTAAGTTGAGTTTCAGCAGAACATAGTTCACATTTAGATTGGCAGCGTTCAAGCATGGTTGCTTCAGAAGACATAGTAGACTCACAATTAGTATGAATTAATAACCGCGCTATTATCCACGTTATAGGAAATAAAGATAGGGTCCGTACGGTATTCTATCTGGATTAATTTTGAGGAAGTAAACCATTTGTATTCTGATTGGTAAATAAGTCGTTACGAGGCAAGTAAAAAGATAGAAATATGAAGAGTGATGAATAAAAATGCCAGCGGTTAAGCTGGCATTATTAACAATACAGATAACTATTTGAGGTAGTTCGTCTCAGGTAGAGCTGTTAGAGAGTCCTGCACTAAGAAATTCGCATTTTTTTCTTGCATATCTGCGTGATAGGGCGTGTCGATAGGATGGTTTTGCGGAGCAACAAACGTAGAGTGAGAGGCAACCGAGGTTGTTACCTTTCCATCACCGCCTAATGTATTACCTTGATATTTGTAGAAACTCGCAGCAGCATTCGATGCAGAACTGGTTGAATCGATCGTAACTAAATCGAGTTTTAAGGCTAGGGGTTCTGTTCCCGCGAAAGGAGCCAGTGGTACTGAGTTTGGTACAGTTTGATCGTTATCTACTTGAGACATGAAAATAGGCAATCCTTTACCTTTTAAATCAGCGGCATTGGTGTATGGATCAACTGTATCTAAGACCGTTTGGGTCGCAAATCCAAATTGTGTAATTTTCCCATCTAACTCTGCTTTTTGTTCACTAGTCATCCCTCCATAAAGAGTTTCAAAACAACTTGCCGCTTCCAGGTTCATACTCGTACATATTGTGTCAGCACTATTTTTGTACGCAGGCGAACCGCTGTATGCCACATTGTGTTTAATCAGACTGCCATAATTTGCAGAGCCAAGCAGCAAGTTAGATATTTGACCACCTGTGTTTTGAATCGACATTGAGCTAAAGCTGTATAACGCAGCAATCTTAGCTTCTTCTAAAGGATCTGTGAGTCCAATTGGTTTATTCGCAGCTGCTACTGCCGTGGTAGCAACGATGCCACCAAGTGAATGACCAAGCGCTTTTACTTTTGATATTGAAGGGTTAAATGAACTGAGTGGCTTATTAGTAAATAAACCAGCTTGCGCAGAAATTGCCAAGCCTGCTCGTACGCTCATCATATCCATTTCACTTTGACGGACATTATCACGCGCAACAGGTAGGTAGGGTAAATTGATATAAGCTAAAATATCAGCATTAGCAGAGCGTTGGTCATCTAAACTACGTTGGCCATGCAAAGGTAAGTCGATTGCGATTACAGCAACACCTGATTGCGCGAGGTTTTGCGCGAATGCATACGCATTTTCTTTTGCTGATGTAATTCCGTGTTGATAAATCACAATGTCAGTAGGTTTTACTCCTTTTTGAGTGAATAATAACAAGTTAACCGCTTCCACTGACTTAGGTTGTGGTACAGGGTTGTAGCGAGTTATGATTCTTTCAGGATCAAGCTGTGTTCCATTGGAAAGGGTTAGTTGTGAGCCAACTAATTTCAATTGTTCTTTTGGGTCAGTCTCTAGATTTGCTGAATTAATACCAAGCACATTGAGTTGTTCTTCTATATGTACTTTTTCTGCATCGTTACCCAAAGCATTCACGATTTTAGCCAAGCTAGGCATTGCCGCAACCATAGGCTGGCTGTTCCAGTTTGCACCTTTTTCCAAATAGTAAGGTAGGTTTACAACCCCAGCTGTTACTTCAACTTCCGGCTTTCCTCCCGCTACACCCGCTTGATATGCTCCGATGATAGCCGCTTTTTTATCCGCATCGTCACTGATATATTTTGTAAATTGATCGTCTGCGGTTAGTGCATCATCAAAATCTTGGGTAGTACCTAGGAGCATTGCATAGGCACTTGAAAGGTCTACAGACCCTGCTGCTAATGGGTCAATTTTGTATAGAGTATTTAATTTGTTGCTGCCATCTGCGAAAGCCAAACCCGTTAGGCCTTTGATTGCTGCTAGAGAGTCTCCAATAGACTGAGTACTAAACCAAGAAGAGTAGATAATATCGGCAGGATCAACTCCTGTTAAACCTTGGGCTGCAGAAAAAATATTTTCGACTGCATGTGTTGCAGTTTGTACTGAAGCTAAATCGCCTTCCTTGAAAATAGTTTCTTTACTTTTTGCGGTAACATAACTCCCTGATGAACCAATTCCGTCGCCATTTTTGTCTGTAATATTATTAGTAATGGCAAAAATATACTCACTTGATTCATCTAATGAATCTCTAAATTCAATGTATAAATTAGCGCCATTTGACTTTACAGTGAATGCATAATCAGGCGTCGCCATGTCATTAATTTTTAAGACACTCAGGATTGGATTGTCACCAGGAACAATGTCAGTCAGGCGTTTACTTAATTTGATAACGCTTACCCCTGATGTCACAAGGCCGGGATTAAAACCAACACCTTCAAATTCAACCACAATAGGCATTGAGGTAGACCAACCATCGGCAGTATTCATTGCTGCAAGCGGATTGGTTAGTGACTCATTCCCATCTGTAGGTAGTTTTAAGGTGCCATCTGTTGTATCCATAAGTAAGTAACTTGGCAGGGGAACTGCTTTTCCAGAGCCCTGTAGGGTAAATTTCACTGAGGTAGGCTGGTTTAAAAGTGCCTGCTCACTCGGTGTTAAATTACTATTATTTGATGTGCCACTGCTTTCTGAATTATCACCACAACCTGATAGAAGAATTGCCGAGCATAATAGTGATAAGTTAAATGTTTTGTTCATCATGTATCTCCGTCAACACAGATTATTTAAAGGTGTAGTTCATTTGAATTGCACTGATATAAGCAGCGCCTTCTGCGTCGAATGTTAGCTCTTGATCTGCAGCGTTCTTTTCTGTGAATTTACCTGATTTACTTATTACAAGAGCAAAGCCCGCATCTAGAGTCATATTTTTACTCATTACATAGGTAAGACCTGCGCTGTACCAAAAACGGTCGCTATCTGGAATGCTGAGTGTTGCTTTGCCTGCTTGTTCGTCGTAAGCGATACCAGCACGCAAGGTCCATGTTTGATTAACAGAATAGGTTGCGCCAAAAGAGTAACGGTTATTATCATCGTAATGTTCAGGTTTGTAGAAACATACGCCGTTTGCACAATCTGAACTGGTCGCTTTTAGCTCTTTAAATGAACTCCAATCTGTTTGTTGCCAACCGTAATGCACAGCCCATTGGTCATTTAATTGATGGAAAGCGGAAAGTTCTATTATTGCGGGTAAGCTGATTTGTAGGCGTCCGTCCACTTTGGGTGACGACGCTATACCTGAATCATAACTGCTAAATTCACCATCATCGAAATCTAGGTCTACTTTAGAACGATAAGAAAAACCAAAGCGATTGTGCTGGTCTAATTCATACAAACCACCTACATTCCAACCGTAAGCGATTGTTTCACCTGTCATGCCAATTAATTTGTCTGACTTTTGACTACCTGGGCCGAATAATGGGGCTAACGATCCCTTATGACGAGTCAGTTCTGCTTCTGCATACACGATGTTGATACCAGCCCCAAGGCTGACTTGGTCATTCAATCGATAGGCAATGTTTGGGTTTATATTCACAGATAATAATGATGTGTCACCCGCCATATCACCCGCAGAAATATCATCAGGATAATCAGTTGCAACCCCGTAAGTAGTAAATAATCCGATACCCCACGCCCAAGATTCGTTAATTGGGCTGATGTAATAAGTAGCAGGGACAATTTGCATTGGAGCAACATCATTAGATTGCTCACTATTCGTTACGTCATATACATCAACCTCAGGGTCAACGATGGAAAGAGCGCCAGAAAATTGTGCTGTTTCAAAAAGTGTCATGGCTGCCGGGTTACGAGCGAGTACGCTTGCGTTGTCTGCAACCGCGCCTTCACCAGAAAATGCACGACCTAGACCAGAAGCTGAATGTTCGGCAACTTGGAAACCAGCGGCATTCGCATTACACGCTAACAATATTGAAACTGTCAGCAGAGAGCAGTGCTTCATGTTCATCCTTGACCCTCCTAGGGTATGAATTAGTAAGTTTATAGTTTTTATAATTTCATCCATTTAGTGCAAATACTGCACTTATGTAAATCAAATGTTAATTCTTTGTTTGCTGTTTTGTCAAAGTTTTAAGTCTAATTTTATGAAATTCATTATCGATATTTGTGATTTTCGATAGATTAATCTTTTTAATTCAATTGTATAGAGGGGAAGCTAAAGGTTAGACCAGCCGTGTTTCATTCATCTTCGTTATAATTAGTGATGAATGTTGCATTTTGAATTCATTGCACACATCCAAAAGGCTCAAAATGAGAAGCCCCAATGACCAAAGTCATGGCTAAACCTTTACCCGCTAAAGGTAAGTCGGCATAATCGCGCCACTTCTGTTTGAAAACATGCTGGGTATAAATTTGGAATTACTTGCAATCGAATTTCTTGGAAAACCATTGCGCTTAGAGGGCTCAATGGCTGGGTGGCAACAACTTTTTTGGGATGATCATTTGGTCTCACAGTTGGATGCAACAGCAGATCAAGAAGAGAACCGTACTCATCAATTTAGCTTAAGTCGTGGTGAAGATTTATTGCAGTGCGAGCTTAATGTTGATCTCGTATGGCAGCCGTTTGTTATCGAATATACGGCGCTTGTGAATGAGCAAGTCGTCACTCAAGGAAGCCGAAATGCGAAAGATATAGAATCACAAGTGCCTCAAGTGAAACCCAAAGCAGAAAAACGTTTTAGTTTGATTGGCTTGGCTTCTTTGGCGATGAAAGGGCTAAAGAGTGCGAAATTGATTAAGGTTGTTTTAGCATCTGCAAGTTTAGCCGCGTATTCATGGTTGTTTTCTATACAGTTTGCTTTATCACTCATTGCTTGCTTGATGTTTCATGAGTATGGGCATATTCGAGCAATGAAATACTTCGGTATGAAAACGAAAGGGATCTATTTGATCCCATTTTTAGGTGGTCTCGCTCTGAGTGACGAAAAAATCAATACTCGCTGGCAAGACGTTGTTATCTCAATAATGGGGCCATTTTTTGGTCTGATCCTTTCGTTTATTTTTGTGGTGATCTACTGGGTAACCGGAGAGATGTTTTTTGCAGGTTTGGCAGTATTTAACGCGTTGCTTAACTTATTCAATCTCTTACCGATCTTGCCATTAGACGGAGGACACATCCTCAAAAGCATCAGTTTTTCAATGAACAGCAAGTTGGGTATTGGGCTATGTGCGTTAGCGGCTGTAGCCGGGATTATTTTAAGCTACCAGCTTGGTTTAACTCTGTTTGGTTTTCTTCTGATTATGGGAAGTGTCGAGATATTATTTGAATGGAAACAACGTCATCGTAGCCATTTGTTGCCACTTGATCGATACGCTCAAATCGTTTCTTTTGTATGGTACACGGGTTTAGTTGCTGGGTTAATTGGAATTATTTGGTACTTTGCTTCTACTGGTGATGCCTTATTGCAACTGCCAATGCAAATACTTGGAACATAAACAATCATTTTTTAAAACGTATAAAAAATGCCATTCACTGAAAAGCGAATGGCATTTTTATTAATAGATTGTTTGTCTCTAATTTTTAACGATTAAGCAAACATAGGTACTAGAACTACAGTGCCGATAACAACCGTTACAAGACCTGCAATCACAGGAACAGAAGTACGTTTAACTACTTCGAATGGGCTGATTTTAGCCATACCAGACGTTGCAACGATAACACCAGATACTGGTGAAATTGTACGACCAAGGTTAGACGCTTGTAGCATAGGGATGATTAAGAACGCAGGGTTCAGTCCCATTTTAGCTGCAAGTGAAGGTGCAAGTTCTACGAATGCGTAGAATGGCGCGTTACCAGAACCTGTAGCGATAGCGGCTGCAACAGTTAGACCTGTTAGTAGTAGCATTAGAGCGAAACCACCAGCACCAGCTGCTTCAGCAAGGCCGATAAGGTTATCAATTGCACCGATAGACATCAGACCTTGTGCAAATACACCAGCCGCAACTAAAAGCATTACAACGCCTTTGAAAGCGTCAGCCATGCCTTCGTAGCAAGAATCTAGATCTTCTAGTGTTTTCTTGCCATCGAAACGGTTAACAACGAAATCAACTAGTGCGCCAATAAAGATTGAACCAACAACGATAGTGTAGATGTCTAAAGATAGACCAGGGATGGTACGACCGTTAAACAAGAAAACACCGAAGATTGGAAGGAAAGGCAGTGCTGCGTAGAAAGCAGGTGCATTCGCTTCAATTTCAGATACATCAATTTTTTCCATTGGTGTATTTTCTTTCTTATCTAGGTATTTATTCCAGAAGAAAGCGGCAGCAGCCATTACAGCAATTGCTGCGAATGAAACTGGTAGTACCGTTTGAACTGCGAATACGTCTAGTGCCATTCCTGATTTTTCTGCTGCAATAACAACATCACCAGAAGTTGGTGAAAGAATGATTGCAGCTGGAGAAGCACAAACCGCAACCGCAGCAGGGCGAGAGATACCCATTGCAACCATCATTGGGAATAGCGTTGCCATTAACAATACACCTAGACCAGTCGCTGAACTTACTGCAAGAGACATTAGACATGCCACAATGTAAGCTGCTACTAGTAATACGTAAGGTGACTTGATGAAAGACAGAGGCTTAGAAAATTGTTTAACTACAACATTGTTTGCGCCCATGTGAGTCATGTATGAAGCAAAACCACAAAGAAGCATGATTTGCATACCTAAGCCGCCGCCACGGTATTTAAGCATGTATTTTACGAACTCTAGAGAGTCAGTGATCACATTGCCTGTTGATGCAACTTTTGCAGGTAAAACATTATGCCCAAGCAGGCCAGTGATAAGTAAAAGAGAAATACCAGCAGTAAGTAAGACACCTGCTGCTTTGTAACCTTTTACAATGAAATATCCCACTGCAATGGTTATTACCAAACCGATTAAGAGTTCTAACATAGAAATCCCCGTTAAATGAATAAAAGTATAAGAAAGTGTTTCAGTTTATGACTGAGAATGTACAGAAAATAGAGCTGTAGCACGACATCAACTTGATGCTGGTATGATCTAAAACAAATAATAATTTACATATTAATTAGAAAGGCTATTTATGTAGCAAATGTGTTAATTGTTAGTTGATTGAAGTTGATTCTGTAGTGGCTAATATCGTGCATAGATCGCTTTGATGTGCAGATAAACTATGTTATAGCCCTAAAGGGTTATAAGTGTCGACGGCAACACCATTAAAATAAGGACGATATAAAGGTTATGCTTTGGTAGGAATGTGAGACTTTTCAGGAAATATGGTGAGTGTATTATGTTTCGTTTTTAAAATAAGGTGAATTTTTAATCGTTTGACGTGAATAAGTTTCAGATGTACTCAAAAACAATATTCTATTTAAAAAATCATCGGATACATTCCCCCAACATGAGCAGCTTAGATCTCTATGCAAAAGGATCTGTATGAAAAAGTATAGCTATAATGGTTTTTGTATTATGTTTTGTTCAGTTCGCAAGTAAGAATAATTTTAGGGCGCTGTCTTGTTGCATTTACCATTTTAATCACAGTATCCCTTAGCCCAAATACCACCGAATTATAGAGACTCCAAATGAAAATAGTAATTGCTCCTGACTCATTTAAAGAATCACTTGATGCTATGTCGGTTGCGGATGCGATTCAGCGTGGATTTTGTCAGGTATTGCCGAATGCTGAATATGTAAAAGTTCCTCTTGCCGATGGAGGGGAAGGGACGGTAGAAGCACTTCTTCAAGCATTAACAGGAGATAAGCAGTACAGCAAAGCAACGGATGCACTTGGCAATGAAGTCACTGCGATGTGGGCAATACTCAAAGATAAAATGGGTAAGACTGCATTAATTGAAGTCGCTGCTGCTTCTGGTATCGATATCATTGCTCCTGAAAAGCGCAATATCAGAGATGCGAGCACATATGGTACTGGCATAGTGATTAAAGAAGCTCTAGATCAAGGGGTCGATAAGATCATTCTAGGCTTAGGTGGCAGTGCGACGAACGATGGCGGCGCTGGCATTTTACAAGCTCTAGGAGGTCGTTTACTTGATGATTCAGGTAATGATTTACCTGTCGGTGGGATTGCACTTAAGGATCTCAAAGCCATTGATCTATCCAACTTACATCATCGCTGCTCAGAGGTAGAGCTTATTCTTGCCTGCGATGTTGATAACCCGCTGTGTGGTAAAAATGGCGCAAGTTACATTTTTGGCCCGCAAAAAGGAGCGAATAAAGATGATCTGCAAGCTCTTGATTTAGCATTAAAGCAATTTGCAAAGTGTGGAGAATCTGTCAATGGGATAAATGCACTCACGGTAAGCGGCTTCGGCGCTGCTGGAGGCACTCCGATGGGGCTGAGCTTAGCGTTTGATATTCAAATAAAGGCAGGGATTGAAATGGTGTTAGACACATTAGATTTTGACCTGATATTGGATAATGCCGATTTGGTGATTACTGGTGAAGGTCAGATGGATGATCAGACGCTACAAGGCAAAGCGCCTTATGGTGTGGCTAAACGAGCGCAAGATAAGGGGATTCCAGTGATTGGTATTGCTGGCTCATTAGGTAAAGATGTTAAAGCACTTTACAGTAGCATTGACTGTGTATTCGGTACCGTTCGTTCTCCCCAGCCTTTACCACAGGTACTTGAAGAAGCAGAATTAAATCTAGTCCGTACGGCACGAAACATTGCAGCAACCTTGAAATTGGGCAAGCAAGTACTCTAATCCAGTACGGCATCTACTTTAAGGTATTTGCTTTAAAATAGATGGCGTTAAGAGATTTGCTTTAAGGCATTTGCTTTAAGACATAGTGCAAAAAAACGATGCCACATAAAGCATCGTTTTAGTTTTTTAGTTAACAATGAACTGCCTAGTACACTAAGCGTATTGTGCCACCATTTGTGACCAATTTAGTTTCTGTTGTTCGAACTTTTTCTGGATCAATTCATAGCGAACTTTTAGAAGAGAGTGTTCGTACTTCTTCACCACACTGTCTTTTCTATTCTCGATCAACTGTTTTTTTACCGCGTAATACTCATTCATCTGCTCTACCAGCAAGTCAAATTCATGTTGCAATTTTTCAGAAATCTGTTGTCTGTTTGGAAGGTTAGCGATTTTGTCTTGTGCTAATTTTAATGACATCTGAGCGCGGGCTTTTTCAATTCTCGCTTGCGGTGTTTTACGTAGTTTTCCCGCAAGGCCAAGCCATGAACATGACTTGATAAGCCACTTCGTTGGATCATATTGCCACCAGTAAATGCCATTACGATAATCATTCTCAAAGATATGATGGTAATTATGGTAACCCTCACCAAATGTCAGAAAAGCCAGAAAGCCATTATCTCGGGCTGTGTTTTTGTCTGTGTAAGGCTGACTACCCCATATATGAGCAAGAGAGTTGATGAAGAACGTGGTGTGATGATTTAGCACCAAGCGCACGGCGCCAACCATTAATAACATGCCCCACACGTCGCCATAGAAAAGGCCAAGCGCAATGGGAATGCCAAAGTTCATGATAACAGCAAGAAGAATATAGTGTTTGTGTTGCCACATGAGTACTTTATCTTTTTTCAAATCTCGACAGTTTTCATAGTCAAAATAGCTTGCTTCAGTGTAGTTACGGATCATCCAACCAATATGTGAGTACCAGAACCCAAGTTTTGCAGAGTAGGGATCTTTATCATTATTATCAACGTGTTTGTGATGGACACGATGATCAGAAGACCAGTGTAAGGCACTATTTTGCAAGGCAAATGCGCCGCCAAGAGCAAACAGTACTCGTAGGATTGCGTGAGATTCAAACGCTTTGTGCGACCAAAGACGGTGATACCCTGTGGTGATGGATAAGTTACAGAAACAAAAACAGATGAGCAGCCAAACCCAATGCTCCACACCATAGCCGAAAGTCATGCCATACCAAGGGGCGACAACAGCAGCAAGAAGCATACTAAAAGAGAAAATGAAGACATTAAGCCACATAATTGGCGGCTTTTTACTTGATTCCATGTGTCAGTTTCCGTGAGTAACAGTATATAGGTAAGAATAACTTAGTGGTTAAGTCATTCAGTAATGATCATTTTGTTAGACAACTATTATCGTCGTCACGACAAAAAATAAAGTTGTGCTCTTTTACAGCTTACTACCATTCAATATGGTTTGAGCTTACGAGCGTACGCTAGAATATCAGCGTACACGTGTAAGTCAAATGGGATTGTTATAAATGTGATTAGAATGTTTTGCTTTTAATTGATGGGTGAATAGTATTAAATGTGAATAGAACGCTGTATCTGAGGTAATAAGGACTATTAAATGGAATTAAAAGTAGCGGAATATAAGGATTATGAGCGCATTGCTCAGCTTCACGCTCAGAGTTGGAAGCAGTATTACAAAGGGATTCTTGGTGATGAGTATCTTGAGCATGATGTACTCGATGACCGTTTAGTTATCTGGCAAACGCGGTTGATTAACCCACCTTTTAACCAGCATGTTTTGCTAATAGAAGAAGGCGGTTTGTTGTGTGGCTTCATCTGTGCCTTCGGTAATCATGACTTTGAACGCGGAACCATCATTGATGCACTGCATATCGATGAGAATTATCATGGGCGTGGGTTAGGTTCAAAACTGTTGGATGAGATGTCAGCGTGGATCGAGCAGTACTTTTCAGATTCAGGTGTTTATTTAGAGGTGATGGCTGAAAACCACCCAGCAGTTGAATTTTATGAATCTCTCGGTGGGCAGAAGTCGGTAGACCGCCTGTGGAATGCGCCTTGCGGTAACAAAGTCAATGAGTTGGTTTATACGTGGCCAAGTGCCAAAGATCTTCGTAAAGCAGTGACCCATGGAGAGACGGTTTAACATTACTCTACATCCGTCACAGGCCCTGTTTTATTTTCAGTGAATTTGATTTCTGAAATGGCGGGGCTTTTTTCTGCCTGTTAAAAACTCCCCACAAAGAAACATATTAGTAACAATTTATGTCGACATCTAATGATAACTCCGTCAGCATGGTACTTATGGCTTTTAAAGGCGAATTATTGAAGGTAAGGATACGGCATAAATGAATCGAAACGTGTGGCTATTGTCACTTTGCCAAGCTCTATTAATGACAGGCAATATTTTATTGATCTCGGTGATTGGTCTTATTGGGCAGCAAATCGCACCCTCGCCAAGCATGATTACTCTACCTGTTGCGTTGCAATTTCTTGGCTTGATGTCTGCAACGATTCCAGCATCAATGATTATGGGTAAGTTGGGAAGAAAGCGTGGTTTTAGTATCGGTAATCTCGTTGGTATTTTAGGAGCGTCTCTGGCGACATTCTCTTTGTACCACCATTTATTTTGGATTTTTTGTGTCGGAACATTTTTGCTCGGCGTTGGCATCGGTTTTGGCACGTTGTACCGTTTTGCTGCGATAGAAGTGTGTGATGCGCATGCTCGGCATCGGGCCATCTCAATTTCTATGGCTGGTGGTGTATTGGCAGCAGTGTTAGGTCCTAACCTCGCGATCTATTCCCAACAATGGTCGTCTGATGGATTATATGTTGGCGCATTTGCGTCATTGATCGTTTTGAATTTTTTAGCATTACTCTTACTCCAAACCATTCAATTTCCCAAGCCAGCAGAGAGAAGCCAATCGATTCGGTCAGAACCCTTAAAAGATATCATCACTCAGCCGAATTTTATGGTGGCCGTTTTTGCTGCAATGGTCGCGTATGCTGTGATGAATATTTTGATGACAGCAACACCTTTAGCGATGATCGGTTGTGGGTTTAATTTCACCAAGGCTGCAGGAGTAATTGAATGGCATGTGCTTGGTATGTTTGTTCCGGCCTTTTTTACAGGGAAGTTAGTTGAGCGATATGGTCCACGACTTATGATCCTGATAGGCGGTATGCTCTTTATAGGCTGTATCGCGATCAATCTACATGGACAATCTATTTGGCACTTTAGATTAGCGCTGGTATTACTTGGTGTTGGCTGGAATTTTATGTTTATCTCCGCAACAGGGTTATTTAGCCAATCCTATAAAGAGCAAAATAAGGCAAAAGCTCAAGCGTTCAATGAATTCTTTGTATTCAGCTGCGTAACGGTTACGGCACTATTAAGTGGTTGGTTGGAATCGACAGTCGGTTGGCAAAACTTAAACTTATACGTATTGCCCTTTGTATTTGCCGTGATTGCCATTTTTGTTGTTAATACAAAGCACCACATTAAAAAGAAGATTGCGGGATAGCACAAAGAGAATGTTTCAAACACATAAACCAAAAGAGCCGTGGTATGACTCTTTTGGTTTCGAGAATTATCAGAAATCAAATGATAAGGTCTGTAAGCGTTTAGTGCTAAGTGCTAAGTGCTAAGTGTTAGGTACAACACTTTTGTAAAAATATCGTTCACAGAAACCGCTATTGAGTCTGCGCACAATGGCGGCAACTACAGCGATAATACTGATTGCGAAAACGATTCGTCCCCAGAAAATTGTATTGAAATCGGCGCCGATCAATAGAACGACCAGCGTATCTTCGATCAAGCTGTGTAAAAGGTTCAACAGCATGATTGAAGTAAATACATCTCTCGCTTTTATATGACCTTTCTGAGCTTCATTAATCAACAAGCCACCACCGAATGAAAGCCCTAACGTGATGCCAATAATGGTTAAGTTTGTCGCTTCTTTGCTGATACCTAAAATACGTAAAAATGGTTTTAATAGAAGTGCCATGACTTTTTCAATGCCAAGCAACTTGAGAATTTTCAAACTGAAAAGAAGTGCGGCTATTACGACATAAACCATCAATAAGTTCTTGGCTTGATCAATACTCCATGCGAGATAACTGGTATCGGGGTTAATGTCAGGCTTCCATAATATTTGAGCGGGTTGAGATAACGCGCCAGTTGCATCATAAGTGAGGTGAAGTAGCCAAGCTAAAAATAAGCTACCACCAATTCGAATGGTTAGCGTTACCCATAAATTGACCCCCGCTTTTTTAGCAATAGCCCCCTCAATGGGAAGGGAGTGGGAGAGAAGAAGCATGCTTCCAAGAATTGAACTTTGTGCCACAGTCAGTGGAATATCAAGGTTCACTAGAATAATAAGACCTGCATAAATATTCGTAAGCAGTGTTGTCGCCCAAACGAGGCCCATCTCGCTTGGCAGCCCAACGTTATTCATCAGAGGACCCAGTAAGTCGCTCAATATGATGATGCCACCACACTCTTCGATGATCTTAATAATTATTATAATTGGGATCATTATTTTAGAAAGAGTATAAATTACATCACGTATTTCTTTCGCTAGCTCATAGAAAAACCGTTTAAGAGTGTGCATTCCGTGTCCTACACCTAAATTATATTTATTAATAAAATGATAACATCATAAGATCTAATGTCATGCTTATCATGTGCCTATAGACCCTGAAATAAGGAGAAAATGCTGTGCTCTCGATATAAAAAATCCCCACATTTTTCAATGTAGGGATTTGATGATGCTTATTCAGCTTTGCTAATTAAGCCACAATTAGAGTTAAGCTAGTAGCTCTTTTGCTGTGTTTACTACGTTTTCAGTAGTGAAACCAAACATTTTGAACAGCTGGTCAGCAGGTGCAGATTCGCCGAACGTTGTCATGCCGATGATCTTGCCACCGAAACCAACGTATTTGTACCAGAAATCAGCAATGCCCGCTTCGATAGCGATACGAGCAGTTACGTCTGAAGGAAGTACTGATTCACGGTAAGCTTCATCTTGCTTGTCAAATGCATCAGTTGCTGGCATTGAAACAACGCGTACATTTTTGCCTTCAGCAGTTAACTGAGCGTAAGCTTCAGTTGCAAGTTCAACTTCAGAACCTGTTGCGATAAGAATAAGTTCTGGTTTACCTGCACAATCTTTCAGGATGTAACCACCCTTAGCGATGTTTGCTAGTTGTTCTGCGTCACGATCTTGTTGTGCAAGGTTTTGACGAGAGAAGATAAGTGCTGTTGGACCATCTTTACGTTCGATTGCTAGTTTCCAAGCTACCGCTGACTCAACTTGGTCACATGGGCGCCATGTGCTCATGTTTGGAGTTAGACGTAGAGAAGCAACTTGCTCAACAGGTTGGTGAGTTGGACCATCTTCACCTAGGCCGATTGAATCGTGTGTGTATACTTGGATGTTCTGAATTTTCATCAGAGCAGCCATACGCATTGCGTTACGAGCGTATTCCATGAACATTAGGAATGTTGCGCCGTATGGTACGAAACCACCGTGCAGAGCAATACCGTTCATGATTGCTGTCATACCGAATTCACGTACACCGTAATGGATGTAGTTACCTGCGAAATCTTCAGTTGTTAGCGACTTAGAACCAGACCACATAGTCAAGTTAGAAGGCGCAAGGTCAGCAGAACCGCCCATGAATTCAGGTAGCATTGCACCAAACGCTTCTAGAGCATTTTGAGATGCTTTACGTGAAGCGATGTTTGCTGGATTAGCTTGAAGATCAGCAATGATTGCAGATGCTTTCTCTTCCCATTCAGCAGGAAGGTCACCGTTTACGCGGCGTTTGAATTCAGCTGCCAGCTCAGGGTGTGCTGCTTCATAAGCTGCAAATTTCTCGTTCCACGCTGCTTCCTTAGTTGCGCCTGCTTCTTTCGCATCCCACTCTGCGTAAATTTCCGACGGAATTTCAAAAGAATCGTGCTCCCAACCAAGTTGTGCTTTTGCTGCTTTAATTTCGTCGTGGCCAAGTGGTGCGCCGTGACAGTCGTGTGTGCCTGCTTTATTTGGAGAACCAAAACCGATGATAGTTTTAGTACAAATTAGAGTAGGACGACCTGTTTCTGCTTTTGCTGCTTCGATAGCGGCATTGATTGCGTCTGAATCGTGGCCATCTACTGCTGGGATTACATGCCAGCCGTATGCTTCAAAACGTTTAGGTGTATCGTCAGAGAACCAACCTTCAACTTCACCATCGATAGAGATACCGTTGTCATCCCAGAAAGCAACAAGCTTACCAAGACCAAGCGTGCCTGCTAGAGAACATGCTTCGTGTGAGATACCTTCCATCAGACAGCCATCACCCATGAATGCATAAGTGAAGTGATCAACGATGTCGTGACCTTCTTTGTTGAACTGTGCAGCAAGTGCTTTTTCAGCCATTGCCATACCAACAGCATTAGTAATGCCTTGGCCTAGAGGGCCCGTTGTTGTTTCGATACCTGGAGCGTAACCGTACTCTGGGTGACCTGGCGTTTTAGAGTGTAGTTGACGGAAGTTTTTAAGATCTTCAATCGATAACTCGTAACCAGCAAGGTGAAGTAGAGAGTAAATAAGCATTGAACCGTGGCCGTTAGAAAGAATAAAACGGTCGCGATCTGCCCACTCTGGGTTTGCTGGGTTGTGGTTTAGGTGAGAGCGCCAAAGAACTTCAGCGATATCAGCCATACCCATAGGAGCGCCTGGGTGGCCAGAGTTTGCTTGTTGTACACCGTCCATGCTTAGAGCACGAATAGCGTTAGCTAGAGGTTTACGGTTCATAGTACATCCGAAAATTTAAGTTTGTAAAAGAAAGAGGAACAAAACTGCTCCTCTCATTTGAATTCTTTAAGATTAAAGCTTAGCTTCAATCATTACTTCCAGTTTACCTTGGTCTACTGCGAAGTTGCGGATACCTTCAGCTAGTTTCTCAACAGCCATTGGGTCTTGGTTGTGATCCCATAGGAATTCAGCGTGAGTCATTGCTGCTGGACGCTCTTTATTACCGTTAGAGTCAATTAGTTTCTCTACAACTTCGCCTTCAGCAGCTTCTAGGTCAGCAAGAAGTTGAGGAGCGATTGTTAGGCGGTCACAACCAGCAAGTTCAAGGATTTCGCCGATGTTACGGAAGCTTGCGCCCATAACAACAGTTTTGTAACCATGTTCTTTGTAGTAGTTGTAGATACCAGCAACAGAAACAACACCTGGATCTTCTTGAGCTTTAAAGTCACGACCTTCTTTCGCTTTGTACCAGTCCATGATGCGGCCAACGAAAGGAGAGATTAGGAATACGCCAGCTTCTGCACAAGCACGAGCTTGAGCGAAAGAGAAAAGTAGCGTTAGGTTACAGTTGATGCCTTCTTTCTCTAGGATTTCAGCAGCACGGATGCCTTCCCAAGTAGAAGCCAGTTTGATAAGAATGCGATCGTTAGTGATACCAGCGTCGTTGTACATTTTGATAAGCTGACGAGCTTTAGCAACACTGCCTTCCATATCGTAAGAAAGACGTGCGTCAACTTCTGTTGAGATACGACCTGGAACAACTTTAAGAATTTCTTTACCGATGTTTACAGCAAGCATGTCACAAGTATCTTGAACTTGTTGTGCTTTGTCTGAGCTTTGAGCTTTAGCGTATTCAATAGAAGCGTCGATTAGAGGTGCATACTCTTCGATTTGAGCCGCTTTAAGAATTAGAGAAGGGTTAGTTGTTGCATCTTCTGGAGTGTATTTGCTAATTGCTTCGATATCACCAGTGTCAGCTACAACAGTGGTTAGTTTACGAAGTTGCTCTAATTTATTGCTCATGTTGATCATCCTATTTCTCTGGGCTTAGTCACTTTACTGTAAAGTGAACAGGGCATTTGAAAGCGAGTTAATTGTTGATTTATAAAGCTCAAGTTTCGTTAAGCTTAATAGAGAATCATCAATAAACTTGAAAATTTTTCGGTTTAAACAATTGCGCTGAGCATTTGTTCGAACACTGAGTAAATGATGAGTCCATATTTATCTTATCTGGAGATAAAGTCAATTACTGAATCTAACATATGATGACTTAAATCAAGTATTTTTAATCGCTCTCACATGGCTCAACTCAGATAAACGTTTGCCCAGTATTTGTAAGGGCTGCATGGCAACCAAGTACCTGTAGAATTTGTATGAGTATTTGTAATGGCTATGGGCAAATGTTGCATTCCCATAATGTGTTGACATATGATTACCCCCTGAGCATATGAACACCTTTAAGCCATACCCAAATGCTATTTTTTATAAATTACACACTAAAAAGATAGTGATTGGGTATGTCATTTTTAATATTTATGAGAATTGGATATGAGTAATAATAGCCAAGATGTTTCTTTAGATAATACCGATCTCCTTACTGAGATCTCCGTAGCTTACTATCAAGACGGTGCCACTCAAGAAGAGATTTCAAAAAAATTCTCGATTTCAAGAGCTAAAGTTGGCCGTATGCTTAAACAAGCTAGGGATGAAGGGATCGTTGAAATTACGGTAAAATATCACCCTGTATTTAGTGCCAAAATCGAGCAAAGGCTAGTTGAGCGATTTGGTGTTAAAAGAGCGCTTATCGCATTAGACCAACCTAATGAAGAGCAGCAGCGTCTCCAAGTGTCAGGTTTGGTGTCAAACTACCTGACTAGCACGTTAAAAAACGGAATGGTGGTAACAGTAGGGCAAGGCAGAAATGTTTCATCGGTTGCTCACCATATAGGGGTTATAACACCGCGGGATTGTAAATTCGTATGTGGTATCGGAGGTATTCACCCGCGGGGCGGAATGTTCAACGCTGATCATATCTGCCGACAACTAGCGAAAAAATATGGGGGTACATCTGAAACACTTTATGCACCTGCTTATGCGGAGAATAAAGATCAGAAAATGGCCTTCATGCAAAATGGAACGGTTAAGCAGACTTTAGATTTAGCTCGTAAAGCGGATGTTGCATTAGTTGGTATTGGTGACATGAGTGAAAATAGCTACATGGTTGATCTCGGCTGGTTTACACCAGATGAAGTGGTGCAGTCGCGCTTGCAACAAGGAGTTGTAGGTGATTTTGCAGGGCACGATTTCTTCAATATTGATGGCAATGCTGCGAATACGGTCATGAGTGATCGTGTTATTGGGTTGAGTATTGAAGAGTTTCGACCAATCTCGGAAGTGATTGCGATTGTGGCAGAAAATAGTAAACCATTAGCGCTACTTGGTGCGTTGAGAAGTGGGGTTATTGATGTGATAGCAACTAGCGTAAGCAATGCTTTGACCGTATTGAATTTAGATGAGCAGATGAAAGAGAGCAAAAGATCTGAATCGTAACGTGCTGAAATGCTCAGGAGCCTAGATATGTTTCTTAAATCCAAAACTATGAAGTATATAAGAGCATGATCATTTAAGCGTTAGGAAAGCAGCTCAATAGAATGAATCAAACCACCATTTAAGAGAGAAGGGAATGATATCATTCCCTTTATTTTATAGCGTAGTTTGTTTCATTTTTTCTAGGGTAAATGCTTTAAGTTCTTCAGGTGAAATTGGCTTTGAGTAGAGATAACCTTGTAGTAAATCGCATTGACACTCTCTTAGTACGTTCTTTTGGTCATTTGTTTCAACGCCTTCAGCGAGAACGACCATTTCAAATATTTTCCCAATTGCGATGATGTTTTTTACCATCGTCAAAGATTGGTGATCACTATGGATATTATCAATGAAACTCTTATCGACTTTCAATTCATCAATCGGTAGTGCTTTCAGCATACTTAATGAAGAGTAGCCAGTCCCAAAATCATCGAGAGAAATCTTAATGCCTAATTGATGCAGTTGCTCGCAAATCGGTTTTACATAATCGAGATCTTCAATAAATAGGTTTTCTGTAATTTCAATGGTCAAATTATTCGCATTGAACTTTGAGTAGCTCAAAGATTTCATGAGATGAGGAACAAAATCAACTTGCATGAATTGTCGCTCTGAAATGTTGAGTGACAACCTTAAATCATTGGACATGGCTTGTGGTAACTGGCTGATATCGCTCAGGCTTCTTTCAATAATAAACTTGCCTAATTTAGGCATTAACCCAGATTTTTCAGCAATTGGAATGAAAACGTTCGGTGGAACGAATCCGAGTTTTGTGTCAATCCAACGAACGAGAGCTTCAACACCGTATAGGTTGCCTTCCATATCAAATTGAGGCTGATAAACCATGAATAGCTCTTGGTTTTCAATGGCCAGTCTTAGTTTTTGTTCAATTGCCATCGTTTGAAGGTGTTGCGCTTGCATTTCCGAGTTGAACATTATCGATGCGTTACGTTCTTTTTTAGCCTGAAACATAGAAATGTCTGCGGCTCTTAGCAGTTCATCTAAATTCCCACCGTGTTCAGGGTAAGTTGCTATCCCAATACTGCTGCCTAATAGAAATTGGTTACCATCTATGGTGTAAGGCTTAGAAAGTTTGTCTTGTATATTGTCGGCAAATTTTCGTAGGTCTTGAACATTATGCTTTTTAACCATGACGATGAATTCATCACTGACTTTTCTGATTAAAATATCCGAAGGGGTAACACATGTTTTCAAACGCTCAGAGATGTCGATAAGAATCTTATCACCAAAAGTATGGCCGTGAGCTTCGTTAACACTTTTGAAATTATCGATATCGATGTAGAGCAGATAGAAGGTTTCACTTGGTAAATCTAGCCATTGACTAAGAGAGTCAGAAAGGTAAGGACGGTTTGGCAATCCTGTCAAATGATCGTGAGTTGCCTGATACAGAAGCTTTTCACGTGTTTTTCTGTCATTTTTTGCGATAGATCGAACGAGAGTGTAGAAACAAATTTGTATCATTAAAAATACAGAAGATAAGAATACAAACTCAGAATAAAATTGTTGCTCTAGAAATTTGCGGTCGGTTTGAGACATCGCCCAAATGTTAAATTCAGGAATAAAGCAGACGGAAGTAAGAAAACTCTGCCCTGGGTAATCGATATTGATGGTGTAAGACCGAGCTGATTTCTTGATTTCAGCCTCTGAAAGTCCGTACTTTTCGCTTATTTTGGCAATACCAGACTGGTAATTTTCTATAGGCATGGGGCTTTTGTACCAATCTTCTGGATAATTATCCGCAGAGATATAAAGAGGGTACAAATCTTCACGTACTAATTGCAATGAGTTGGATGAGTTTAGGTGGCTTGTATTATTGAGCACCATTGTGCTTTGGATTTTAAGCCCTGCGGTCATCAACGCTTTAACTTCACCTGATGCCTCTCGTAACGCTTTTCGGATGGGGATGACAGGCTTTTCTAATGACGGTACGACATAAGTTTTCCCTACGACAACTGAGTTACTATTGAGAGCATTGAGAAAATCGTCATGACTGGGTTTATGCTCTAATAGATTAGGCATCGCAGATAACTCAAGGTTTGAACTGACTGCGATGAAAGTGCCTTCAGGGTTGGTAAGGCCAAAAGCTTCTATTGCTGGGTGCAACTCCAGCAACTTATTAAGGAGGGGACGAATTTGTAATGAGGCGGTTCGAGTATAATCATCTTGAGAGATTATTTGTTGTCCCATTATCTCTAGCAGTGTTTCTTGACCCTTTAAAAGCGAGTTTGTTGAATTAACAAAAAGCTCTAACTGTAATATTTGATCATTTGTCGCTTGCTGTTCTATTACTTGGTAACGAGAGTGGCAAAATATTCCGAATAACAACATGGTCGCAATTAAAACAACGGTATACATAGTCCAGATGTTTTTCTTTAATTCTGCCATTTAACCTCATGAAGCTTTTCAGTACGCTGTTTGTGATACCATGGTAGCTATTCAAAATAGTGAAGCAAGTATTGATTTGGTAGTAAGTGACATTTTTTGCTTAGATGTGAGAAACATAACTTATTTACTGGGGGGAATGGGAAGAAAAACTAGGGAAGCGGCAATATTGTCCAACTTCCCATGAAATTGATTACCAAATTAATTGGCGGTTCGTGGTAGAAAAAATCTGCTGTTTAGCAGGAGACCCATCATAAAACCATATTTCGACAAGCAACTCTTTTTTTGCATTTGGTACTGTAAAGTTGATGGTGCTTTTACCTTCTTGCAATGAAGCTGATGCGATACGACTTGAATAATTCGCTTGTATGGCTGCGCTATTATCGGTGCTAAATTGATGGTAGACAGATACGTATGCACGTTGTGTGGTCTCACTGCTTAAATCAAGCTTGAGCTGAAAATCGTCTATTGGGTTGTAGTCAAACCCATTAGGAACAATTAGCTCAGAGGTCGTTAAGGTACTTTCTGCCGGAGTGGCGGTGCTATTACCGCCTTCAGAGCTTCCACCCCCACCTCCTCCTCCGCCCCCACATCCCATAAGAATAAGAGTTAGCGTCGTTACAGTCAGTAAGTTTTTCATAATCGATACCCTTATGGTTGATAGTATTTATTTTGTATAGCATTTGATGACTCAAACCAATCAGTGTTTTTACTGCCACCAGATTGCGCATATTCGGCAAAACTCGGATAGGCCGTTACAAGGTCGGTACGTTCTGTCGGCCATTCCCATTCATCGGTAATGAGTAGCGCCCAAGGTAAATTTGTCGCTGTCTTAAAGTAAACACCTGAACTTTCATCACTGACATCGACACCAAGGCCGGCAAGGTTATCGGTATCAAATTTCTCTGTTGGGGCCTGGTCAGCTAAATGTATCTCATAGCTACGACCGGGGTGATTGGGTAAGCCCTGCCCATGATAGGTTCCTGGTGAGGCAAAGATGAATGGGTCATATGGCATTCCCATAAGAGAAGAGACATCAGCATCTTCTTTCAATGTAATGCTTAAGTTGAAAGCAAAAGCTTCGGAGTCTTTACAGCTATTAATGGTTCGATAGTAACTGCAATTTGTTGAAAATTTAGACGTTAAATCGTTCGATATAATAAATATTGCTTCGTTGGCATCCAGCTCCAATCCGCTATCTTCATTGATTGCACCGTTATGCTGTTGGAAGGTACGAGCCGTATCAATCTCAGAGCGAGACAATCCAGCTAATCTAACAGCAAATCCATTTTTATAGTCTGCGCCATAAGCTGCAAATCGGCCTTTAATGGTTGATTTAACCACCTTATTCTCTTTAACAATTTCGGTGATGTGGTAGAACATGACGACGTCGTTCATATCGTAATCTGCGGTATAGGGCCAGTTATCTTCATAAGCGAGGGTTGCGTAGCCAAATTCGCTTGGGAAGTGTCGAGCAGTGGCCCCATCATTGAGAACGTTGATTTGATAGTCTTCCACTTCTCCAGAGGTAGAGCCTCCGTTGTAATTAAGTCCTGTTTGTTGACTGAAACGAAATCGAGCCCATGTGTTACCGTTTAGGGCATTGATATCGACATTCAGCAGCAGTTGATTCGTGCCAGCAGTGAGCTCCTTGTCTGAAAATACCTTCTCGTTTTCATCGTCGAAATCACCATCTTGGTTCCAGTCTATCCATGCAGACAAGTAACCAGAGATTGAAGCATTGGCAATAATAATGGAGTCAAAACCAGTTTCTAGAGCGGTAACAAATCCGATTCCATCTTCATCATTACTGCCAGAAGTGTTATCACTTAAAGGGGACACAAAACCATCCTGTTCTCCGTCTGGTACTGAGTTGCCTAACCAAGTCATGCCATCGATTTGGTGTCGCGGGCCATTACTGGCAAGCGTAGTTTGATAGCTATCAGGAGCGTCACCAAAATCGATGGTCGAGTCTTCATCAATCACAGGAGCATTTGCACAACGTGCACCATCGTTTTGACTAGATGAAGGACCATCTGCAAATTTAACCGCAGGGACATTTCCGGCGGCTATTTGAGCATCGTCGGATAAATCAATACGGTAGACTTGTCCATCTTGATTTCGAGATACGTAGTAGTAACCGTTGACATCAAAGTAACCCGCTCCAAATGTTCCTAGCTCGCCAGTATCTCCGATGTAAGTTTCAGCGCCTGTTGACGTATTAAAGCGATATAAACCGCCGCTGTTATTATCGATACCATATAGAGAACCATCACCGGGGTGGAAAGCGAAATCCGTTAATTTTGGGCTAGCGGAAGAGGAGATCTGCTCTACTAATAAAATGGCCGTTGGATCACTCTCAAGTGGGCGCAAGTCAATTCTAAAAAGCCCTTTTCCAGTGCGGTATAGGTAATAATATTGGTCGTGAACATCACCCACATAAAAAGTGTGGCCAGTGGGTAAATTAGCTGTGTTAACGATCTCTGCTTGGAAGTCGTGGCCTAACCTTACGATTTGTTTATTCGTTGTGTCGTAACCATAGATATAGCGGTTTTCAAAATCGAACCCTACACCGTTAATGTTCACATCCATGCCTGTGTCGCTTTGTATCAGCGTCGATTGACCAGTAACTAAGTTTAAGCCATACACTTGAACTGGGTTTGATTGGAATAAATAGGCTTTGCTTGGACAAGTATCGAATGGGGCTGCCAATGCCGCCCCTCCATAGGTAGCCAATGATAAAGCAACAATAGGTAGTATTCTCATGTCATCTTCCTTTCCTTCTAACGTATACTCCTTATTACAAGTTGCGTGCCATTTTTAACCTTTTGATTTCAATGTCTTTTATTTTTATATTTTCTATATTCTCAATTTGATTATCAATATTGGAGATATGAAAAAAGCCTTAGCGATTAGACTAAGGCTTAATGATGAGTGACGGAGTAATGCTACCAGCCATGAAACTGGATGGATCGATGACGTTATTTGCTACATACCGGACATGATGGCTGCTTGAATAATTTCATTTCACGCCATGTCAGTGACATCGCATCTAAGATCAATAGCTTTCCTTGCTTCGACTGGCCAAAGTTCGCTAATACCTTAATGGCTTCTAGCGCTTGAGTCGCCCCGATAATTCCGACAACAGGAGCCATTACTCCCGCCTCAACACAACTTAATGCAGCGGTTCCAAATAGGCTACTGAGGCATTGATAGCATGGCTGATTCTCATCATCATAAGTGAATACACTAATTTGACCTTCCATACGAATAGCGGCACCAGAAACTAATGGTGTTTTAGTCGCAAAGCAGAGTCTGTTCAGTTGATTTCGAGTTGCTACGTTGTCACTTGCGTCGAGCACTAAAGAGTGCGATTCCACAAGTTGTCTAAGCTGCTCATCGTTTAAGCGTTCAGAAACCGTATCAACCATGATATGAGGGTTAAGGGTTAAAAGTGTCTCCTTAGCGGAATCGACTTTCAAACGACCAATGTCTGCGTCACTGTGTAGAACTTGACGTTGTAAATTCGACAGTTCAACGACATCGTCATCAATCAAGGTGATTTTTCCAACCCCCGCAGTGGCAAGGTATTGAGAAGAGGCACAACCTAAGCCACCAGCACCAAGGATCAAAATTGAGCTCTGCTTTAGGGCTTCTTGTCCATCAAAATCAAACTGTTTGAGGATGATTTGACGATTGTAGCGAAGCATCTCTTGGTCAGATAATATTTCCAACTCTCAATTCCTTAATAAAGCGTAGAGTTAAACTGCTGGATCTGAACGGTTTCACCCACTTGAACATTGCCTCTGTCACGTTCAATAACGACGAAGCAGTTAGCAAGACTCATTGAACGAAATGCACCAGAGCTTTGGTTGCCTGTTGATTCAACTTCAAATTGGCCATCTTTGATGGTGTAGATCCCGCGTTGGTAATCAGTTCGGCCCGGGCCTTTTTTGAATGCCGTTTTTGTAATGGCAGGGATGGATTCAGGTGCTTGCCAATGAGTATGGCCTGCAAGTTTCGCTAGCATAGGTTGAACTAAAACATACATGGTCAAAATGGCTGAAACCGGGTTTCCTGGCAACCCACAGAACCATGCATCATCTAGAGCGCCAAAAGCAAAAGGCTTGCCCGGTTTAATCGCAAGTTTCCAAAAACCGATCTCCCCAAGTTCTTCGAGTATGTCTTTGGTGTAATCCGCTTCGCCGACACTTACACCGCCGGAAGTGACAACCACATCAGCCATTTTTTGTGCTTTTTCAAATGTTGCTCGTAACGTGTCTTGGCAGTCTGGAATGATTCCAAGGTCAATCGCTTCGCAGCCAAAACCTTCGATGAGCGGCTTAATACCGTAGCGATTGCTATCGTATATTTGACCATCTTCCAACGTCTCACCCAATGATTTTAACTCGTCACCAGTAGAGAAAAAAGCCACTTTAGGTTTGGCAATGACGTTTAGATGACTAAAACCAAGAGAGGCGATCATTGGGATATCGCGCGGGGTAAGTCTTACCCCTTTTTCTAGAACAATGTCACCTTGTTTGATGTCGTCACCGGTAGGGCGAATATTGTTTTGTGGTTTGATGTTCTTTTGTTTAATTTCAATGCCAAGATCTGTCACTGCGGTATTTTCTTGCATGATAACAGCATCACAGCCCTCAGGGATTTTGGCGCCTGTCATGATACGGATGCAGGTTCCAGCAGGCCATTCACCTTCAAATGGAAGTCCGGCGAAAGATTTACCAGCAAGCGGTAATATATTGGAACGCTCAAGATCAGCGAGTTTTATCGCATAACCATCCATTGCAGAATTATCAAAAGGTGGAACAAAAATTGGAGATAAAACGTCTTCAGCTAGGACATAGCCTAAAGCATCAGCAAGAGGTAGTTGTAGGGTCGTTTGAATAGGAGAGATACGCGAAAGCATTTTGTCTAGCGCGTCTTCAATAGGCATTAAGCCCGGAGCGTCACAGCAGCCCATATAAGAATCCTTTGGTACTTGTCATTATTAGAGTGTTATCGCCGAGTACTTTAGCATAAATTTAGCCCTGGCAATATACTCCACAGGTGTTGGTATTCATCACTTCAGTGCAATGCCCCTCACCAAAATAGGGGTGTAATTATTCAAGATTGCGAGTATGCTTGTCTGCCATCCAAAAGGGGTAAATCAAGAGGAATGCGAATGTCAGGTCTTAGCGAATCAGCTCTGTTGGTTAAAGATGCGCTATCAAGCCGTGGATTAGAGACGCCGATGCGTCCTAATGATGTAAGCCGAGAAGAGAAAAAAGAAAAGATTGAACACCATATGCGTGAAATCTTATCTCTACTCGAGCTAGACCTTACTGACGATAGTTTAGAAGAGACACCTCAACGCATCGCCAAGATGTATGTTGATGAAGTGTTTTCAGGTTTAGACTACACAAACTTTCCAAAAATCACCGTCATCGAGAACAAGATGAACGTTAGTGAAATGGTTAGAGTAAAGGACATTACGGTAACCAGCACGTGTGAGCACCACTTAGTCACAATAGATGGCAAAGCAGCGGTGGCTTATATACCACGTGGAAAAATCATCGGATTATCAAAAATTAATCGTATCGTACGTTTCTTCGCTCAGCGCCCTCAGGTGCAAGAACGGATGACACAACAGATTCTAGTCGCATTGCAAACCTTGCTTGAGACAGAAGATGTTGCAGTAACGATGGATGCGGTGCATTACTGCGTTAAATCACGCGGAGTAATGGATGCAACAAGTGAAACCACTACTACTGCATTAGGTGGGATCTTTAAGTCCAATCCAGCGACAAGGCATGAGTTTCTCAGCGGCTTACGCTAGGTTTATGGTTAATAGCTCAATAGATTAATCGTGAAAGGCGACTAGCCATTAGCGACAAGAATAAGAAAGCCGATGACATAAAAATGTCATCGGCTTTTTTTACTTAGTTATAGAGCGGCTCAATTATAAATCTGCTCAGTTATAAATAACGATTCTTGTTATAGAATGCTATTTTTGGTCAATGTTACCAAGCTTGAGCCAAGTATCGACAACAGTATCTGGGTTTAACGATACAGAACTAATGCCTTGCTCCATTAACCATTGAGCAAAATCGTCATGGTCAGATGGGCCTTGTCCGCAAATACCAATATATTTTCCTGCTTTGGTTGCGGCATCAATGGCCAATTTCAGCAACGCTTTTACTGCTGGATCTCGTTCATCAAACAAGTGCGCGACATCGCCTGAATCTCGGTCTAAACCAAGAGCCAATTGCGTCATATCATTTGAACCGATAGAGAAACCATCAAAGAATTTTAAGAACTCGTCTGCGAGTATTGCGTTAGACGGCAATTCGCACATCATGATGACTTTTAATCCATCTTGACCGCGTCGTAAACCGAATTTAGCTAATAGGTCGATCACCGATTCTGCTTCGCTTGGTGTTCGAACAAATGGGATCATGATCTCTACGTTCTTTAAGCCCATTTCATTACGTACACGCTTGATTGCTTGAGTTTCAAGTTCAAAACAATCTTCAAAAGAGGAAGAGATGTAGCGAGAAGCGCCTCTAAAACCTAGCATTGGGTTCTCTTCGTGCGGTTCGTAATCTTTACCACCGACTAAGTTGCTATATTCGTTTGACTTAAAGTCAGACATGCGAACAATCACACGCTTAGGCCAGAAAGCCGCACCTATGGTTGCAATACCTTCAGTCAGCTTACTGACATAGAAATCGATTGGATCGCTATAGCCTTTAATGCGCTCAGTGATCTCCATCTGTAGTTCTGGTGTTTGAGCATCAAAATTGAGTAGGGCTTTAGGGTGGATCCCAATCATCTTATTGATGATGAACTCTAAACGAGCAAGACCAACACCTTCATTTGGCAATTGAGCAAAGTCGAAAGCACGATCTGGGTTTCCAACATTCATCATGACTTTAGTCGGCAGTAATGGTAACTCGTTGACTGCTGACTGTTTGACTTCAAAGTTCAACTCGCCTTGATAGACAAATCCAGTTTCACCTTCAGAACATGACACTGTAACAGATTGCTCATTTGTCAGCTTTTCTGTCGCATCACCACAACCGACAATGGCTGGAATACCGAGTTCGCGTGCGATTATTGCAGCATGGCAAGTTCGGCCACCACGATTGGTCACGATAGCAGAAGCTTTTTTCATTACCGGCTCCCAGTCCGGGTCTGTCATGTCTGTGACCAGCACATCGCCATCTTGGACTAGTGACATTTGATCTAAAGAAGAGACTAAGCGTACAGGGCCAGTACCAATTCGTTGCCCAATGGCTCGGCCTTCAATCAAGACTTCTGCTTTCGCGTTTAATTGGAAACGCTCGACAACATTCTTATCGCTTTGAGAACACACGGTTTCTGGTCGAGCTTGGACAATGTAGATCTTGCCGTCAATCCCATCTTTGGCCCATTCAATATCCATTGGACGCTGGTAATGTTTTTCAATAATTAAAGCCTGTTTCGCAAGCTCTTCAATTTCATGATCGGCCAGTGAGAAGTGCTTCTGCTCTTCTTCATCTGTATCAATGATCTCAACTTGCTTACCGATCTCTTGGCTATTGGCGTAGATCATTTTGATCAGTTTGGAGCCAAAGGTCTTGCGGACGATCGAATGATTACCGGCTTCAAGGGATGGTTTATGAACATAGAACTCATCGGGGTTCACTGCGCCTTGAACGACCATTTCACCCAGACCCCAAGAGGAAGTAATGAAGGCGACTTGATCAAATCCTGATTCGGTGTCGAGAGTAAACATCACACCAGATGACGCTTTATCCGAACGAACCATTCGCTGGATACCCGCAGATAGCGCAATGCCTTCGTGATCGAAACCTTGGTGCACACGATATGAGATAGCCCTGTCATTAAATAACGAAGCATAAACGTGCTTCGTCGCTTCAATAACCGCATCGATGCCTTTGACATTAAGGAAGGTTTCTTGTTGACCAGCGAAAGAGGCATCGGGGAGATCCTCTGCGGTTGCGGATGAGCGTACCGCGACTGAAAGCTCATCATTACCATCAATTAGTGTCGCGTAATGCTCACGGATATTATGTTCTAACTCCGCGGGGAAGGGAGCATCCAGAATCCATTGTCGAATCGTCGCGCCTGTCTTACGCAGAGCGTCAATATCTTCAACATTCAAATCATTGAGTAGGGCATAAATTCGGTCATTAAGCTGTTCAAATTCCAAAAACTGGTGGAAGGCAAACGATGTAGTAGCAAAACCGTTAGGAACTGAAACGCCAGCATTGGATAAATTAGAAACCATTTCACCAAGTGAAGCATTTTTACCGCCGACTTTGTCGACATCGTTCATGGACAGGGTATTAAACCAAAGAGTGTACTTTTGCATGTCTATCTCCGAAACATTGCATTAAGTGCGAAAAAGGCAAACGATTACGTATTGGCTTAAAAAATTTTCACAAATGTTAAAAGCTGTGGGGGACGTAATAGCATGCCCGTGTAGGATTTCGTTATTATGGGTACATCCTACTCAAAAAATTTTTAAAACTTAAATAAAATATGCAAACAGAATATCAAAGTCGTGATGTGTTCTATGTTTCTGACGGAACGGCCATCACTTGCGAAACGTTAGGGCACACTGTACTGGCTCAATTCCCATTTAAAGCCAATATTCAGACATTTCCGTTCATCGAAAGTGAAGAGAAGTTGAATGATTTACTGAAAGAAATCGAACTCTCATTTTCAACTTCTGGTACATTTCCGCTGGTCTTTTTCTCTATGGTCATTCCTGAGATTAAAGAGAGGTTGCTTCAAGCCAGTGCTCATTTTTATGATGTTCTTGAGCGCCTAGTGGCCTCAGTCGAAGCGGATCTTGACTTAGAAGCAAAGCCTCAGTTACAACGATCACATAGTGTGAATAAGGATTCAGTTGGTTATTTTGATCGGATTGCTGCGGTTGAATATACGCTGGCTCATGACGATGGCATTTCACTTCGCGGTTTAGAAGAGGCCGATATTATTTTGCTTGGTGTTTCTCGCAGTGGCAAAACACCGACGAGCTTATACATGGCAATGCAGTTTGGTTTGCGCGTTGTGAATTACCCCTTTATTGATGAAGACATAAAACGACTTCAACTGCTGCCAAGCTTCGAGATTTTCCGTCATAAGCTGTTCGGTTTAACGATTGATGCCGAACGATTGACCGAAATACGTGGTAATAGACTCGCTGATAGTGAGTATGCAAGTACGGAGCAGTGCATCACGGAGTTAATCAGTGTTGAGGCTCTTTTTAGAAGAGAGGCTATCCCCTATATCAATACTTCAAGTATGTCAGTGGAAGAGATTTCGACTCGTATTTTAGAGCGAACAGGTTTAAAGCGTCGGCTGTTTTAGATAGAGCAAGTCTAATCATTTGGTGTTTTTATAAACACAGCCAAATGGTGCTTGATATCTCAAAATCCGCAAATTCAGATATAAAATGGCATACTGTTTTGGTAATGTAACAAACTATTTTAAATTAGAATCATTAATTCATGCATGCACCTCCCCACAATTGTCGCCGTTCATTATGTCAAATTAGTCACGTGCTATCGGTTTTACCTGAGCCTGTCTTTTTAATCGATAGAGCAGGGAAGTATCTTAATGTGTGGGGGGGAACTAGCCAACAACTTCATCACGATGCCCAGCAGTTATTAGGCTCTTCCTTAACTGATCTGTTTGAACCAGCACTGGCTAAATCCTTCCTTAAGGTTTTAGAGCAGGTATCGCTATCGGGTGAATCACAAATGATCGAATACACCATTTCCCCAAGTGATATAACGCAGTTTGAAGAGATTGTTGGACCAAAAGAGAAGCAATATTTCAGTGCCGTTGTTGCACCTTTCTCTGCTGAAGGGGAAGTTTTATGGTGCGTGAGAAATGTCACTGAGCTAAATAAAAGTTTGGAGCTACTGGGTAAGCAAACGGAATTGTTAGAGGGGCTGACGAACACTGACCACTTAACACAAGTGTTTAACAGGCATGCTTTGGAAAATTATGTTCCTCCTGTAATGGAGAGAGCAAAGCGTGATCATGCGAGTGCGACAATCTTTATGATTGATGTGGACTATTTTAAACAACTCAATGATCACTATGGCCATACTTATGGCGATAAAGCATTACGTACCATCGCAGACTGTTTAAAAAGTGTAGAACGAAAAAACGGAATGTGTTTTCGTTATGGTGGTGATGAATTCCTACTGTTTTTCACTCACCTGACATTAGATGATGTGGAAGAGATAACATCTGAACTGAGTGACAAGCTTGAGCAATCCGCCCTAGTTCATGCCCACTCTCCAATCAGTGAAAAAGTGACGGTAACCATTGGGATTGAGCATCAGCGTATTATGCCTAACTCATGGGAATTAGAAGAGTTGGTACAACTGGCGGATAAGGCTCTATTTGAAGCCAAAAATACGAAAAGAGGTAGTATTAAGCTAAACGTCAATTAGCTTTCCTCTCGGTCTGTTGCATTGTTATGACACATTGATGTACAGATAGTATCCAAGATGTTCTCAACTGGCTCATTTTGATTTCTGATTAATTGATCAAATTCAAATAAAAGCATTTTTTGCTAAATTATTGGTCGAATGCATGAGCTATATCGTGCATTTTTTCAATAAATCATCATAATACTCGGCTATCTCACCATAAGTTAGATTTTAATTAGGTTAATATGGAAAAGAAATTGGGGCTGGGTTCACTAACAGCACTCGTCATTGGCTCGATGATCGGGGCGGGCGTTTTCAGCTTACCTCAAAATGTAGCCGCGATCGCAAGCCCTGCAGCGGTTATGATTGGCTGGTTAATTACTGGTGTGGGAATGGTATTTCTTGCACTTTCTTTCCAACATCTTGCTCACTTAAAACCTAATATTGATAGTGGTGTGTTTGGCTATGCACAAGCTGGGTTTGGTGATTTTGTCGGGTTTTGCTCTGCTTGGGGTTATTGGCTAAGTGCGATGCTTGCCAACGTATCCTATCTGGTGATTGTCTTCAGTACGCTTGGAATGCTATTTGATCAACCAGATGCCGTCTATTTCGGCGCAGGCAACACATGGTTATCTGTTGCTGGATCTTCGATTCTGTTATGGCTGGTGCATGCATTGGTATTACGCGGAGTCCAAACTGCTGCATTGATCAATGTTATTACCACTTGCGCTAAACTTATCCCATTGATTCTGTTTATCCTCTGCGCTTCTATTGCCTTTAAATGGGACACCTTTGTTTTTGATTTTACCGGTGTAAGCTTTGGACCAGAACATGATTTACTTGCACAAGTAAAAAGTACCATGTTGATTACGGTTTGGGTGTTCATCGGTGTTGAAGGTGCTGTCGTTGTATCAAGTCGAGCTAAAAAGCGTGGTGATATAGGCAAAGCAACAATTTTAGGTTTGTTAACCGCACTTACGATTTATGTATTTGTAACTTTGTTGTCTATGGGGGTGATCAGTACACAAGAGCTAGCGACGTATCAAAACCCTTCAATGGCGAAAGTGTTAACAGAGATCATTGGCCCGTGGGGAGAACTAGTTATTGGTGTCGGCTTGCTTATTTCTGTATGCGGCGCATTTCTAAGTTGGACCGTTCTTGCATCTGAAGCGCCATATTTAGGTGCAAAAGATAAAATGTTCCCTAAAGTATTTGCGAAAAAAAATGACAGCGGTAGTCCATATAAAGCACTGACGTTTACCAATGTTTGCATCCAATTTTCGCTGATCTTCGTGATGTTTGCTGGTAGTACTTACGACACTCTACTTATCATTGCTTCTGAGATGATTCTTGTCCCATATTTTCTTGTGGGCGCCTATACATTGAAGCTGGCCATAGATACTGAGAATAGAGGTTCATTACTCTATGTTGGTATCTTTGCAAGTGCGTATGGTGTCTGGCTGCTTTATGCATCGGGTTTAAACTATTTACTTCTCTCTGCACTCCTTTATGTTCCTGGATTATTGTTTTTCATAAAAGCAAAAAAAGAGCAGCAGCAACAAGCATTTAATTTTAAAGAAAAGTTAGGGGCTAGTGTTCTTGCTATTGCTGCCACTTCCGCGTTGATAAACCTACTGTCATAACGGTATCATTTCATAGAATAACCCCGCAAAAATCAATTTGTGGGGTTTTATCTTTTAGATTCAGACCTATACTTGAAAATAACACTAAGCAACTGCTTTCGATTATTTCATTTAATAGGAATCTTAATGGGCCGAATCATTTCCCGTAGTTTTGCCTTCTCTTTGCTATTTTTTCCACTTGCATCTATCGCTTCAAATATTCAAAGCCAATTTCAGAAAGATCTTGAGCGCAATTTTGCCGCAGCGATTATTCTCACCGATAGTGATGTTCTAACGTTTGGCTTTCATGACTTTGATCCAAATGATTGGTTTGATTTGAAAAATGAAAATATTGGTACGGAAGATTCGATCAATTTACGAAAAAAAATCGCCGTGACGATATTGCCATATACTTTTGATCTCAGTGATGATGACGCCGTTAATAAGCACCAAATATCGGTTCGGTTATCATCTCTTGTTGTCGATCAGAGTGTCGAAATAGATTCAAATTATAGCGATGATCGACATAGAGAGCTTGTGGCCGGTCTTGGCGTTGAATACGAATACATACAAGCTCTAAATGAAGATTGGAGCATGAACTGGGGGATCGGCACACATATTCAGTACTATAGAAGTCGGTATGAATATGGAAGTGAGGTGTTAGATCCAATCAAAGACATTGTAGATGGTGTCATTGTTAATACCAGTGCCTGGGCTACGGTGATAGAGCCCAATATTGAATTTAAGTATGAGCAGCCTAAAGATTGGGGAAAGTGGACGTTTAAATCTCGGTTAAACTATTTTTATGGTTTCGGCTGGGGGGATGCGAATAACGGTCATATTGGCAATCCTGAAGGCTGGTTTGTAAGTAACGGCCTAGCGGCTTTTTACGATTTTGATCAATGGGGAAGAGCCGTACAATCGGTTTACAGCAGTATTCGTAGAGTTGATATTGGTGGAGATACTTCAACTCCATTTGGCACAAGTCACTATTATGAAGGCAGTATCGGGTGGTTAATGACTCCCCCTTTTGAAACAGACTTAATTGATAATGTCGGAATAGGGCTAAATATTAATTATGGTAGTAATTTGAAGGGCGGTAGTATCATTCTGTTTTTCAACCAAGATTGAAAGTTCTGCCATTAAACACAAACTCGATTGCGGCCCTTTTTCTTTGCTTTGTATAACGCTTGATCCGCAAACTTTAGCACTTCTTCGTGTTTACGTGTAACTGAACTATCAGACACACCAATACTAACAGTCACGGTAACGGTTTTAGTTTTATTGCTCCCCCTGCCACGCTTTTGTACGCCGAGATCATCACTTGTAGGTCTTCCGTCGTTGTTTCGAATGACCATTTCATATTCTTCGATATCTGCACGTAACTCTTCGAGATAGGGCAAGGCTTGCTTCTTGGTTTTGCCTTTAAAAACGAGAGTGAACTCTTCTCCACCATATCGATACACTTTTGCATTTCCGCCTGTGAGTGCTAACCGGCTTGCTACAAGCTTTAACACGTCATCACCAGTATCATGGCCATAGGTGTCGTTGAATTTTTTGAAATGGTCAATATCTAGCATCGCCATAGTGAATTTGCGCCCGAGCAGTCGAGTATCAAGGTCAAAAGCTTGTCTGCCAGGAATGTTGGTCAGTCGATCATTAAATGCCATCTCATGGCTGGCAGAGATAACGTAAACAATAACCAAAATGCCTGAAAGCGAAAACATGGTGCTGGAAATGTACTGAACATCAAAGAAAATAAAGGTGGTGGATGAAAGTAAAATTGCAGAGTAAACCACAACGTCTATTGAGCGATTATTCATTAGAACCATGATGCTGGTGGCTCCAGATATCGCAATACAATATAGAATAAGAATAACAGGCAGTTTCGAATACTCTGGCAGTGAAAATAGAAGGCTCTCACTGAGATTATCGAACCCTCCATCATTGAAATGATTAAGAGTCAGCTGTGCCCAGACAATAAATAGAAAAAGAGTCGATGTGAAAATCGCAACGCCTTTAGAGTTCACACCAGAATCTTGAAAAGCGTGAACAAACAGACAAGCAACGGGAAGAAGAACCGTCAGTAGAGAAAGCTCTATTAATGTGGTACCAGTGGATAACGAACTTTGAAGGCGGAGTTGAATGACGCTATAAGCGATCAGCATAGCAATGGAAACCATCGCCATCCTACCTTGTTTAAAGGTGTGGCAAAGAACAATTGCGATGGCAAATAAGATATAAGGCAAGTTCCCAGCAAAGCCTTGATTGGCGCTGGTGACTAAAATTACATTGTTCATTCCAATTAGCAGCATAAATAAAAGAAGCCACGGGAAAAGGAATCTAAAGATACTAGTAGACACGAAAGATGTCATTGGTGATTAAAACCTAGCCTAAACTATAATTCTTATGAACGAGAATTGCTTAGGATACTTTTATTTAATGATTTTCCAAGCTTTTTGCTAAACTAATAGAAGAAAATAGACATGATGAACAAAAAGAGACCAATATTAACTTTTTATGATTAACAGGTTGATATTCTCTTTAACAAGCGCTACAAAATGTAATCGACACAACAAGGAGATTAAACAATGCAAATTAGCGTTGATGTGCACAACTACATGGAAACTCTTGTTGGCCACGTTTTGGCTGAAGATTCATACATTGAAAAATATGATAATGAACAGTTGGCTGATCTTGCCTGTTTAGCTCTTAGTCAATTGAGACCTGTTTATATCCGCTTCGACATCGATTTTTTATCCGCTTTACCAGAGAAAGATCTAGTAAAATTAAAAGAGAGTGCATTAACGGCTGTCATAGCTGCTGAAAGTATGGTTGTAAACGACCGTCGTAAAAACAGAGACGTTGATGTTCCCGTAATCTTCACTCATTCAAATCCAGATGATGATGTGGAATTGGAATGGTTTGAAAAGCCATTGCTTAACTATAAAACAGAATAATAAAGGAGAGGGTTGTGGGACTTTTTTCGCGGCTTTTTGGCGGTAGTAAGAAACCTGAAGCTATAGAGCAGGTTGAAGCAGTAGAGTACAAAGGATTTTTGATTTACCAGGAGTCTTTAGCCGAGTCGGGCCAATATAGAATCGCAGGACGAATTACAAAAGAAATCAGTGGTGAACTTAAGTCTCACCGTTTTATCCGTTCAGATGTGATAGCAAACAAAAATGATGCGAATGAGTTGATGCTTAAGAAAGCTCAAATGTTCATCGATCAAATGGGTGAGAACATCTTTTAACGGCGACTTACCGTTAGATTGATGATAATCACCTTATTTTAAGCCGTAAGCGTTTATGCTATGGCTTTTTTTATGTACAAAGTTCGACTTTATCCAGTTGTTTTTAAAGTGATATTTTCTGGAGTGGTTTGACCTCTGTGTAGTGTTTAAAATGTTGTTTTTTTCCTTAACAACAGAGACAATCACCGATTACTTAAGGTTATATGTAATGAAATTTTGTATTTTTATTACAAAACACTTGAAGTTAACGCTGTCGTTAGATAAAAACAGAATATTCATTGTGCCAATAGTAGGGAATAACTATGCAAATTGGTGTGCCAAGAGAGATACTTGCGGGTGAAACGCGAGTAGCTGCAACACCGAAAACGGTTGAGCAGCTTTTAAAACTGGGATTTGAAGTCACAGTTGAAACAAAGGCTGGTTTATTAGCTAGCTTTGACGATGCTGCTTTTGAAGCTGCTGGGGCGACAATTGCTTCAGTTGAAGAAGTTTGGAAATCTGAACTTATTCTTAAAGTAAATGCACCGCAACTTAATGAATCAACTGGTGTTGATGAAATTGAATTAATGCAGGATGGTGCGAGTTTAGTCAGCTTCGTGTGGCCAGCTCAAAATCCGGAATTGATGGAAAAGCTATCAAGCAAAAACATCAACGTAATGGCGATGGATGCAGTTCCTCGTATCTCAAGGGCTCAGGCTTTAGATGCGCTGAGTTCTATGGCAAACATTGCGGGTTATCGTGCTGTTGTGGAAGCTGCGCATGAATTTGGTCGTTTCTTCACAGGTCAAATCACAGCTGCAGGTAAAGTGCCGCCAGCTAAAGTCTTAGTTGCTGGTGCTGGTGTTGCGGGCTTAGCAGCCATCGGTGCCGCAGGTAGTCTTGGTGCCATTGTTCGTGCATTTGACGTTCGTCCTGAAGTAAAAGAGCAAGTTCAATCTATGGGTGCTGAATTCTTGGAAGTTGATTTCCAAGAAGATACAGGCGCTGGCGATGGTTACGCAAAAGAGATGTCTGAAGCTTTTAATAAGAAAGCAGAAGAACTCTATGCAGACCAAGCTAAAGACGTTGATATCATTATTACAACCGCACTTATCCCGGGACGCCCAGCGCCAAAACTGATTACCAAAGAGATGGTAGACAGTATGAAAGCGGGTAGTGTCATCGTCGATTTGGCGGCTGCAAATGGTGGTAACTGTGAATATACGGTAGCAGACCAAGTCATCACAACGGAAAACGGTGTGAAGATTGTTGGTTATACCGATATGGTTGGTCGCCTACCGACTCAATCTTCTCAGCTATACGGCACTAACTTAGTTAACCTTTTAAAACTTCTATGCAAAGAAAAAGACGGCACTATCGACATCGATTTTGAAGATGTTGTGCTACGTGGCGTTACCGTTGTAAAAGAAGGTGAGGTTACTTGGCCTGCGCCACCAATTCAGGTATCTGCTCAGCCTCAAGCGAAAGCAAAAGAACCAGTAGTAGAAGCAAAAGTTGAAGAACCAGCATCTCCTGTGAAGAAAATCGCAGCACTTGCAATTGGTATTGGAGCATTCGGTTGGATTGCGTCTGTCGCTCCTGCTGCATTCCTTGCTCACTTCACTGTATTCGTTTTGGCTTGTGTTGTCGGTTATTACGTGGTTTGGAATGTCTCGCATTCATTGCATACACCACTTATGTCAGTAACCAATGCTATTTCAGGCATTATCGTTGTTGGTGCATTGCTACAAATAGGTCAAGGAAGTGGCGTTGTAACTTTCCTTTCGTTCATTGCCGTGTTGATTGCAAGCATCAATATTTTCGGTGGCTTTACTGTCACGAAACGTATGCTTGAAATGTTCCGTAAAAAATAAGGAGTAACAGATGTCTGCAGGATTAGTACAAGCAGCTTACATTGTTGCTGCAGTTCTTTTTATCATGAGTCTTGCTGGTTTATCAAAGCAGGAATCGGCTCGCGCGGGTAACTACTACGGTATTACCGGTATGGCGATTGCCTTAATAGCAACGATCTTTAGCCCTGATTCATCAGGTATTGCGTGGATCCTTGTTGCTATGGTTATCGGTGGTGGTATTGGTATCCACTATGCTAAAAAAGTAGAAATGACAGAAATGCCAGAGTTAGTGGCAATTCTTCATAGCTTTGTTGGTATGGCGGCGGTACTGGTTGCTTATAACAGCTATATCGATCATGGCGAACTGACTGGTGCGATGTTAAACATTCACTTAGTTGAAGTTTTCCTTGGTGTATTTATTGGTGCCGTTACATTTACAGGTTCGATTGTCGCTTTCTGTAAATTACGTGGATTAATCTCGTCTTCTGCGCTAAACCTTCCACACAAACACAAGATGAATCTAGCCGCTGTCGTTGTTTCAACGCTGCTGATGATCCACTTTGTCAATGTTGAAGGCAGTATGTTTGCTCTTATTGTAATGACATTAATTGCATTCGTATTCGGTTACCACCTTGTTGCTTCAATCGGTGGTGCAGATATGCCAGTGGTTGTATCAATGCTTAACTCATACTCTGGTTGGGCAGCAGCAGCGGCAGGTTTCATGCTTGCAAATGACTTGTTGATCGTAACAGGTGCGCTCGTTGGCTCTTCAGGTGCGATTCTTTCTTACATTATGTGTAAAGCAATGAACCGCTCATTCATCAGTGTTATTGCAGGTGGCTTTGGTCAAGAAGTGACGGTGAGCTCTGGTGATGAAGAACAAGGTGAGCATAGAGAAACATCGGCTGAAGATGTCGCGGATATGCTGAAAAACTCTAAGTCTGTCATTATCACTCCAGGGTATGGCATGGCTGTTGCTCAAGCGCAATATCCAGTTCATGAAATTACAGAGAAGTTACGTGCACAAGGTGTTAACGTTCGCTTTGGTATCCACCCTGTTGCAGGACGTTTACCAGGACATATGAACGTACTACTTGCTGAAGCAAAAGTGCCTTACGATATCGTATTGGAAATGGACGAGCTTAATGATGATTTCGGTGAGACAGATACCGTTCTTGTCATCGGTGCTAACGATACGGTTAACCCTGCGGCTATTGATGATCCAAACAGCCCAATCGCTGGTATGCCAGTGTTGGAAGTATGGAATGCAAAAGACGTTATCGTATTTAAACGTTCAATGAATACCGGTTATGCGGGCGTACAAAACCCATTGTTCTTCAAAGATAATACTCAAATGTTGTTTGGTGATGCGAAAGCTTCATGCCTGAGTATCTTAGAACACTTGTAATCTAAGTTTTTTAAGCATCAGTTTAAGAAATAGCAAAAGGCAGCCCATATTGAGGCTGCCTTTTTTTCTTCTGAGACTAATGAAACAATGTTAGTCAGAATTTAAAGTATATTCTGATAGTTAAGAATCAAGCCAGAGACTGAATTCATCTAAGGTTAAGCATAAGTCCAAATTCTTAAATGTTATACATGAGTCGGTTAGATAACATATATGATCTTGATGCTCATCGTGAAAGATTATTTTTCCAACCGTGTCATTGAACTCTTCTTCGTTTTCAATGTTATGCTTGTACCCTCGATTCTCTAGAACTAATTTAATGAAGCGTAATTGCTCTACATGACGTTCATTCCATATTTTTGCAGCTTCTTGTTTTCTGTTCATTTTATCCTCAAAAACATATGTGGTTCTCTGACTGATAAGACGACAATTTAATTATTGATACTGCATTCAGAGATTGGAGAGTATTGTATATCGATAAGAGAGAAAAATGAATTTGGACTCATAACAAGATTTATAAGATAATGACTTAAAATCATGACACTTAGAAGTTTAAAGCAACTAAATTGATAAAAAAAATCAGCTATTCATTACTACTATTATTAACGCTATTTTCTGCAAATGCGTTAGCAGATTCCCTGCCTGAAAGAATAGAAAACTTTGCTGATCAATTTGATTATGAGTCTGCTACTCAATTTTACGATATACGTGTATTACAGTCTGATTATCCGACAAAACTTCTAGCTCCTGAGTCAATGCTACCGCAAACCGCAAAGTACCCACTTAAAGATATCCAACAACTTTACCGGCTTGCCGAAACATGTAATGGAAAGCTGCCACTAAGTCCTTTAATTACTGAACCTTTAGTTTTTACTCGCTCTATGTGTAAAGGTACTCCTCTTTCTTCTCGTTGGTTTTCACGAAGCAATCTAATTCACCCTGGTGGCGGCACATACGCTGCCCGATATGTGCAAAATCATCCTGAGCAATTTGAGCCGTTACAGCAATACATGCATATTCAGGAGCGACCACAATCTATAGACAATGAACTGCTTACCCGTCTACAAGAAATGGATAGTGACGCAATCACATCGCTCATCTCTGGGGCCAGTATGTTTGTCGAAAATGATGAATTATGGCTAAGGAAAGGGGAGCTGTATTATTTGTTTAATAGCTCGATATGGAAAGAAAATGCTGAACTCTCAGGTCTGAATTACAAATTATCTTCTGAATCAACAACGTGTTTAGTTCAAAGGGGTAATTTGTGTTGGGATGTTAAAGATCATTCTGAAGTACTCCGTATCAGCATGATCGTATTGATCGTTGCCAATATATTTCTAGTGGTTGGATGGTCAATCTATCGTTGGAATGTCAAAAAAAATGAACTTAAAAGTCGGATGCTTGTTCTACAAATTCTGACACATGAATTGAGAACACCGATTGCTAGCTTATCGATGACAGTGGAAGGCTTTAGACGTGAGTTCGAAAAGCTACCGGAATCTGTTTACGGCGAATTTAGAAAATTATGTGAAGACACGCGAAGATTAAGGCAATTAGCTGAAGCAAGTAAGGATTATTTACAGTCCGATAACCAAACTCTTGCAAGTGAATGGATTCCCTCAGTTCAAGAGTGGCTAGAATATAAAGTAGAGGGGTTGCAAGCGCCTGTCACTCTCAGCTTTAATCAGGATATTGCAGCAAAAGTGAATATCTACTGGCTTGGTACATGCATTGATAATTTAATTCGCAATGCGGTGAAATATGGCGTAGCACCCATCACTCTCGAAGTGACAACAGATAACAGTCGCTTGGTTATTCGAGTTATTGACCAAGGGACATTAACGAATAAAGACTGGCGAAGGTTAAGAAAACCGTTCGAAAGTAAAAGTGGCCTAGGGTTAGGCCTAACAATTGTTGAATCTATGGTTGGACGAATGGGAGGGAAAATGACTCTCATTGGCCCGCCAACTACATTTATTTTGGAGATACCCTGTGAAACAGACATTGCTACTCGTTGAAGATGACAAAAATCTAGCGGATGGACTATTAGTAAGTTTAGAGCAAGCTGGGTATGAGTGTTTACATGCTGAATTAATTTCAGAAGTCGAACAGTACTGGGAAAAAGCGGATTTAGTTATCTTAGACAGACAACTTCCCGATGGCGATTCTGTTCAACACTTAGCGAATTGGAAAAAAACGAAAGATGTTCCCGTCATACTGTTAACGGCTTTAGTTACAGTTAAAGACAAAGTGTCAGGACTTGATGCAGGGGCTAACGACTATCTCACTAAACCATTCGCCGAGGCGGAGTTATTTGCACGTATCAGAGCACAACTTAGATTACCAGAATCTGAAGCGGTTGATGAAATGAAAGTCACCACTGAAAACTTGGTTATAGATAAAGCGACCAGAGAAGTTTTTTTCAATGATATCTCCGTTACATTAACTCGCACAGAGTTTGATCTTTTACTTTTCCTCGCTAGTAACCTTGGCAGAGTGTTTACTCGAGATGAGTTGCTTGATCATGTTTGGGGTTATAACCATTTCCCAACCACTAGAACCGTTGATACACATGTACTACAACTACGCCAAAAGTTACCAGGCTTAGAGATAGAAACATTGCGTGGTGTAGGATATAAAATGAAAGCATGATGATATCGAAACTTGGATTGTCTCTTATTCTGATTTTTTCGCTAGCACCTAAAGTAGTGTTGGCGGAATACTGGTTTGATGAAAACACGCCATTGACTCATGCCCATCAAAATTTGTTGAATGACGACTTGAAATCGATGTTTACTTCATTGGTAGAGGTATGGCAACAAAACAAATCATCGACCCTGAGTACCCATTTAAATGGTCTACTTAATCAATCGCTTGAACGAGATTGTGGTAAATCATTAGCACAAAATAATTTTCCAGACTGGATTACCTCTGTCATTATTCGCAATCAAACCATACAAAGCCCGGGTAGAGATTCATATCGAGCGGTGGTAGAAGTAATCTCACCGAATATCATCAAAACGATTAATTTAGAGCGCTGGGTTGACAAAAAAATATCAAAAGACAGTGATTTTTACAGTCAGTCGCGTGACAATGTCACATCCAAGCAGCACGCTTATATACAAAGGTACAATTTAGCTAACAGACTACCAGCAGGGCTATATCGCCTGAACATAGAAAATTCAGATGACCAAGAGTGGAGTTCATGGGTGATTTTTACCAACTCGAAGCTAAAACAGCGAGTTCGATGGGCATCAAAAGACAAGTGGTCAGTTTCAAAAGACGCTCTACTTAACCCTTACTGTCCCTTACCAACACTTGAAACTGCGCTCTATGATGACGTCGATGGAAAATATGTTCAAATATGGGGCCAAAGCTACGAGACTGACTATCCTGACTCACTAGACACTGAAAGTTTCCCCCCAAATCGATATGTTCTTGCCGTCTCAATGAGACATCAGCGGTGGCAAGGTAATATTGTGATAGAGCAATCTCAGACTATCAGCAAAACTTATGATATATCTAGGAGCGAATAACTAAAGTTTTAAGCAGAAGTGCCGCTAATCCTAATAGGGAAATAACAAAAAATACTAATATGAAAAATTCGACTAAAATACTTATCAGTTCTATTACCCTTGCATCCGTCCCCGCTGTTGCAGCAAACTATTCAGTAGAGGCTCGTGGTGACGCAATGGGGGGAGTTGGTACCGTTTCAGCATCCTATTTGACCGCTCCATTCTATAACCCAGCATTAACAGCAATTTATAGACGTAATGATGATGCTGGTATGATACTTCCGAGTATCGGCATTTCCTATAATGATGAAAACAACCTAGTGGATCAGATAGATGGAATAGCTGACGGACTGGCTGCCACTCCACCTGATGCAGCCGCATTAGACGCAGCTCTAACTGCGATGGATGGGGATAGCGCTAAATTAGAACTTGGTGGTGTAGTTGCTTTTGGTATACCCAATAAATTTATAGCCGCTAATATTTTTGGTAAAGCGTATACTGAAACCTTTGTCACTCCAAGAATTGATACGGCAGCAGGTGACGGCGTCACTAAAGCAAATAATAGTATCGTTGAAGCAGTGAGCATTGGTGTGACAGAAGTGGGGATATCGCTTGCTAAGTACCAAACATTTTTAAATCAGCACCTTGCTTTTGGGATCTCCCCTAAATTACAACGTATTTATACATATTCATACGCGACCTCTTTTTCTGCTTATGATATTGGTGATGTTAGAGAAAATGAAACGGCTGAGACAGTATTTAATCTCGATGCCGGTGCACTATGGTTCTACGGACCTGTACGTATTGGCTTTGCAGCAAAAAATTTGATGGGTCGTGATATAGAGACCAAGAAATACCAACATACAGCAGGTTCCAAAACTTGGGACATCGGCTATGAGTACAGTATGCGACCTTTGTATACTATTGGGGCTGGGATTGTATCTGACTATTTCACAGTAAGTGTGGATTATGATCTCAATGAAGAGAAACGATTCAGTCAATTTGATGATAACACTCAAATGTTAAGGGCTGGTTTTGAAATTGACTTGATCCGCCAAGTACAAATTCGTGGTGGTTACATGACGAACTTAGCGAGAGATACTGAAGATACCATTACCGCTGGTTTAGGGATCTCTCCTCTGAATATATTTGAAATTGATGTTGCCGCCAGCTACACGAATGAAGATGCGATGGGTGCTTCAATAAATTTCCTTGCTACTTATTAATTGACCTTATATAGTCGGCTCCTGAATTTTAGGAGCCGATTATGTTTGACGACTTAACACTATCCCACCAAGAGCAGCAAGCCGCTGTAGAAGAAATCCAAAAGTTAATGCAACAAGGCGTGAGCACAGCAGAAGCAATTAAAATTATTGCTGAACAAATCCGTGCTGAAAAAGCCAACCAATAAAAGAGTAGGGTAGCATTACCCTCTTTTTCTCTCCCCCCTGATAGACTCACACTTACGCTCATTTTCTATTCGTAGTTTCACTCAATTCCAGCAACAAAACCTCAAACACTCACTTTAGTGTTGATTTATGAGCTTATTTACCTAAAACAGCATAATCATCTGCATTGTTTAATCGTAACGCTAACCATCTTAAAGCTTGGCGTTATATCGTCGATCTCGGAAAAAACCTTTTAAAACTAGTGATTTGCAACGGAATTTTATTCTGAATGATGATTAATAGCACCTTGGCGTGTAATTAAATTACGAAAATAAATGTAAGTAAAACAATTGGGATATCTAACTAGTGATTTGTGCTGTTAGCCTTTTGTGGAAAAGGATTATCATAGGTAGTAGGGATTTATGCTTAAAAGGAATTACAGTGTCACTTCTTGATGTGGGAGAACTGCCATGTTCTAGGAGGCGAGACACTGTAACTAAAGTGACACTGTCTCGTAGCGGTAGGCTATTTGAATAACTGAGTGGGTGTTCAAAGCTAAGACAATTTTATGGGTGAGACTGAACAGGCCTAATTAAACCGCATTGAAGAAAATGGTTAAGTTGGATGCACTCATGGGTGGCGTTTAACAAAAGGTTTAGCAGTGCCCGTTGGGCTTCGCTTGAGATCCATAGTGTAGGTTGTTTGAACGCTCGTCGTTTACGCTTATGGCTATTTCAAATCCTCCAATTTATTTGAGTTTGCTCTGCACGATTCAAAAGATAGAGAGCTTGTCGCTAATAAATGCGACGGGATATCTATACACACAACGCTACTCATACATCGGCGACTTGCAGTAAAAGCGGATTGCTTATCGCTGACTATGATTTTTCTTATCCATAGGCAGCGTCTACGATGAGTGTCTAAGTATCACCCGTAGTTAAGTCATTCAAATGAGTCGACGATTTGGATAGGATCTCTAAGGAAGAAATTGAGACGATAGCGAGGTTAATAGTTGTGAAGCTTGAGTTTGAACGCCCAGTCAGCAGGCTTAAGTATCTCCACATGGCCAGTGAAGAAGTTCAAGATGACTTGCTAAACGCTGTATAAACCATTTGTTAGAACGTTGGATTGGTTTATATCTTTCAGCATCAATTAGGCTTAATAGATTGATATCTTAACTTGGGAACAATGCCGGGTTACAACTTTGTGCCTATATACTAGGTGCGTATTATGTATCTAGATTTATGTTGAGCGGTTTGCTGCAAGCCTGAGTGCATCAAAGGGTGGGCGAGAGAACTGCTCATTGTCGGAACTTGTTTCGTACATGCGAAGAACGAGAATCGCTTTTAAAATGAAGCCCGTAACATAAATTGTATAATGCGCATTAAGCTTGCGATTTATCTTCCATTAGATTGCTGTAAACACGTTGACAATATGCCAGTATTTTTACTAATATCAGTCTTAATGATATGGACCATTAAGGACCATAGTCATATGGGAGCACTAACTCCCATATTC
>NZ_JAKJTJ010000033.1:0-58381 GCF_050337905.1 Vibrio clamense
GGAGTGGACGAACCTCTGGTGTTCGGGTTGTCACGCCAGTGGCATTGCCCGGTAGCTAAGTTCGGAATCGATAAGCGCTGAAAGCATCTAAGCGCGAAGCGAGCCCTGAGATGAGTCTTCCCTGGCACTATAAGTGCCCTAAAGGGTTGTTCAAGACTAGAACGTTGATAGGCAGGGTGTGTAAGTGCTGCGAGGCATTGAGCTAACCTGTACTAATTGCCCGTGAGGCTTAACCATACAACACCCAAGGGGTTTTGATGGACTCGATATATACAGACAAACTTGAATGAGTTTAGAGATAACTTTTAAATATAGCTTTCCAGATTATTTTTCTGAAAGAAAATCAGAGAAGAAAGAATTTGCTTGGCGACCATAGCGTTGCGGACCCACCTGATCCCATGCCGAACTCAGAAGTGAAACGCAGTAGCGCCGATGGTAGTGTGGGGCTTCCCCATGTGAGAGTAGGACATCGCCAGGCTTGTTTACTTGTTTTTAGATTTTGAAAAATCTAAAGGCAAAACTAGATAAAGCAATCTAACCATAAGACTTTATTTAGTAAAAGATACCACTGCGGAGTGGTAGTTCAGTTGGTTAGAATACCGGCCTGTCACGCCGGGGGTCGCGGGTTCGAGTCCCGTCCACTCCGCCACTTATTTTAAAAAGCCCTAATCGAAAGATTAGGGCTTTTTTACGTCTGTAACTTAGACAAAATTATAGTCTTTATGCTTATATATAGACGGTATAGGTGATACTACATGTGTCGCTAATACAAAAGCCAAAGTGGATCAATCTAGACCTAGAATGCATTTGAAACACTAAGACATCCTACCTCGACGAGCTCGAGATGTTATGCGATTGGTTATCCGTTGATCTTTTGGATGTATGCAAAGATATTCTTTACATCTTTTTCTTCCAATACACTTCTCCAGGCCGGCATGCTTTCATTACCGTTTAGCACAGTATCGATAAGTTCATACTCAGGCTCAAACCACGAGTTTAGACCTTCGTAAATATTTGAGGGTTGCTCTGATAAAGCCTTTCCAGCTAGGCCGTCGCCATGACCTAATTCACCATGGCAAGAAACACATAGGGTTTTGTAAGTACTCTCACCTGCGCTGATATTAATGTTGTCGGCATAAGCACCAGTACTGATAGTTGCAATTAGTAAAATGGCAGTGATCTTTAGCATAAGCTAGGCCTTCTGTATAATTGGATTACCTATAGTGTATGCTATGTTTGATGAATGAAGGCTGAATGAAATGTTCAAAAAAGCCGATGATAAACATCGGCTTAATCACGATAATGGCTAATGATATTTTAAGCGGGATTCATTAACTCTAGAGCTTTACGAGACACCTCATGGGCTGCTTTCGTTAAGTTTTGCTTCTCTAGCGCGTCAGAAAGATAACTGTAGTCAGACACGCTTGCACGTAACTCTAGTGCTTTTTCAAAGTGGTCTTGTGCTTCTTTCCACTTTTGATCTCGTAAGTAGAATTGAGCTAGAGCACTGTGCGCTTCCGCATTGCTACTGTCCTTATTCAATGTTTTTTCCAATAGGACCGTCGCAGGATATGCATCAGGAAGATTCATTTCAGGCAATAGGGTAAAAAGCTCAGGACTTGGGTTCTTTTTCAGAGCTTCTTTGACAACCGTATAGGCTTCAGAATCAGCTTTTCTTGCAATAAGCTGTTTAACAAAGCAATGAGTTAGATGTTGGCTCTGCTTTACTTTGCGAGGTAGGGAGTCCCAATGGCTAATTAAGCCTTCACTTCCTTGTTGTTGAGCAACCTCTGTTAATAAACCGCACTGCGCCGTTTGAGTTAAGCTCGCGTGCTCTTCACTATCGATTTGCTTAGCTTTAACAAGTTTAGGCAGCAAATCCAACAGTGGTTGCCATAGGCTTAATTCCATGTAGGTGGTTTTCAGTAGGTTTAATACAATGCTGTTATTTGGGTAACTTGATTTAAGTGATGACAAGATATCGAATGCTTTATCAAATTCACTATCGCGTACCGATTGCTTCGCCTTAGTTAGCTCAACAGCAAGGTGAGAGTTTTCTTCTTTACTTGCTAACGCTAAATAGTTATCACGCTTCTCTTTATTGCCCATGCCTTGTGCTGCTTCAGATGCGACTAAATAGCAGAGTAGAGGCATATCGTGGTGGTTTGCCCAGCGAGTGACTCTTTTCTCAGCCCCTTTCCAATCACCTTCTAACAATTTTATGATGCCTTCGTTGGTATAGCGGCGAGAACGCTTCAATTTACGAACGCTAAACCAGTTCCATGTTGTTGAGCTTGCGTACAATGCTTTTTTTAATAGGAACTCTAAGCCAAATAAGATAGCAAGCAGTGCAATAATCATTAGCACTAATGTTGTTACACTCATCTCTATGGTTTTTTCAGCGATAGAGATCAGTACGTAGCCCTGCTGTCCTGAAAATTGGGTTCCGGCGAATAGTCCAGCCCCAAGGATAATGAAAAGAAAAATCCAACGTACCATTATTTCTCCTCCGTAATGATGGTTGTCACTTCACGGCGCAGACGATCGGTTATTACATCGGATAGAACATTTTGTGTTTGCAGTTTCACTGGGTATTCAACCTGAACATTCTGCTTACTTAGCTGATTCAAACTCTTATTGAACTCTTTTACGGCATTATCATCTTGATTGAAGAAAGCTTGAGACCAATCATTCGCGACCGATAAAGCCGTGGTGTATATCTCTTGTTGGTCAACATAAACAGCTTTGATTGCTGTTTCTAATTTGGCTTTAATGTTCTCTCTTAAATAGAAGTGCTGCTCAGGAGAGAGAAGAGGGATGACATTACCATCACGAGTTCGGAAAGTAATAAACTGCTCGGAGAATGCTTTGAGTGAGGTAGTTAAGTTAGTCTGCCAATCATTGATATCTTGAGATACTTCTTTTTTAACTTCTTGAGGTGCGTCAGGAAGAATGGCATTGGCTAATGGAAGTTTATTCACTTGCTGTTGAAGGCTTGTTAAGCGAAGAACGAGACCATCTCTATCAATGAGTGGAATGGTTCTTAATTTGGTGATGTCGTTAGCCATTGCTTGGCGCAGCGGGACAAGGCTTGGATCATTCAATGCCGCTATGCGCTGATCCGCACTTTCCATTAGCTTAGTTGCACTTACCACGTCCTGTTCTAGGAATAATTTACGGCCTGCAAGTTTTACTAGGTAATCGGCTTCTGCTAGCAACCAATCATTTGGTCGGCGGCCTTTAACATCGGCAATCGCGAGTTGAAGGCTTTCAATGCTTTTTTGTTGTTGATCTAAAATGACTTCAGCTTTATGGCTCGCAACCGTCGCTTTCTCGATGGTTTCATTTTTAACGTTATTAAGCTCACTCTGCATTGATGTTTGAGCTTGCCCTAGCTGATCTTTTAATGCTGAGATTTGTTGCTGGTACACGGCATCTTTTTGCTGCATTTGGAATGTTAATCCGCCACCAAAAAGAATGGATAAAATAATCGCAACAGTACCGAGTTTGACGCCGCGTTTTCCTTGTTTTTCTACAAATTCAGCAGGTTGTGCTGGCGCATTTTCTTTCTCAGGTTGAGGAGGCATGCTTTGCTCTTCTTGCTTGGCTTCAGGCGTAAGGCTTTCGGCTTCAACAGAAGTTTCGTCAACTACGGGGTGGTTTTTTTCGTTCTTATCTTCAGGTTCAATATGCTGATTGTTTTTTTTACTTGTCATACTTATATCCTGTTGTGCTATGGCTGGAGAGTAGCCAGTAAATCTGAATTTGATGCGCTACCTACGTTCAGCGCGTTTATAAAGCCTAAATTTATTGCTGTTTCTACAATACGTTGACTTGGAACGAGCAGTTGAAGGTTAAACAGCCAAGTCTGATAAATTGGTGGTGTTTGAGAGACAAGAAACGCGAGTTGTTCACTACTTGTTATCACAATGCGAGTAACGTCATGTTGTTGCCAGTAAGGGAATGCTGATTCTGCAGAAAATGAGATAAATTCTCTGCAGTAGGTTTCACAATATTCAACCTTTGCTTGGCGTTGAACTAAGCGTTGATAAATTAACTCACGGCCACCATTACCGCGTAAAATTAAAACTCTTTTTCCATCAACATCTTGTAGTTCTGGTATTTCCAACAAGTGCTCACTATCCCCTACAAGCGGATAGTTTACTTTTTGTTTCGATAGTTTGCTTAAATAGTGTGCTGTTTTTTGACCAACGCCAAGGTAAATAATACCCGCAGGCCAGTTTGAAGAAGCATTTGAGAGCAATTGCTGGGCGAAATTTACAGCGTGTTGGCTTATGGCTATTAAGATGTCACATTCCGCAAGTTGGTGAGCTAAATTGTTTCCATTAGGGTTTGCGACAATATTAATGAGCGGATGGTGGATTGCAGGAATCCCCACCCCCACCAATTGCTGGCAAAGTTCTCGCCCTTGTTGATCGGGTCTAGTGACCAACACAGTCATGATTAATCGTGTTCAGCGTAAAGTTTTTCTAGAATTTCACGCGCACCATCTTCTAAAAGTTGGTTGGCTAAAGTCACACCTAGAGTTTCCGCGTCTTTTCTATGGCCTTTAATTTCACCACGTACAATTTTTGAACCGTCTGGTTCGCCAACAAGCGCACGTAGCCAAATATCATCGCCATCGAGTAAAGAGTAACTGCCAATAGGAACTTGGCAGCCACCTTCTAAGGTGAGGTTCATCGCTCGCTCACATAGAACGCGATCGGCTGTGTCTTTGTGATTTAATGCACTAAGTAGTGAAATAACGCGTTCGTCATCTAGGCGACATTCAATACCAACAGCACCTTGGCCAACAGCAGGCAATGATTGTTCCGGTTCGATAAAGCTGCGAATGCGCTCTTCAAGTTCAAGGCGCTTTAGCCCCGCAGCCGCAAGTACAATAGCATCATAATCACCAGCATCGAGTTTGCCTAAGCGAGTTCCAACATTACCGCGCAACTCTTTGATGATTAAATCAGGACGCTGCTCTTTCAATTGACATTGACGGCGTAAGCTACAAGTCCCAACGGTTGCACCTTGAGGTAAGTCTTCAATGCAATCATAAGTATTTGAAACAAAGGCATCACGTGGGTCTTCACGTTCACAAATCGTCACTAAGCCTAAGCCTTCAGGAAAATCGACTGGCACATCTTTCATTGAGTGAACAGCCAGATCAGCACGGCCTTCTAGCATCGCGACTTCAAGCTCTTTTACGAACAAACCTTTGCCGCCAACCTTTGCAAGTGGTGTATCAAGAATGATGTCACCTTTAGTTACCATGGTAACCAATTCGACTTCTATACCTGGATGGGCCGCTTCAAGTTCGGCTTTAACAAAGTATGCTTGCCATAGTGCTAGAGGGCTTTTGCGAGTCGCAATGCGGATAGGGGAAGAGTTTGTCATTTGAGTTCCGATACTTATCTATTAATGGGGTAATCGTACCATTCAAATATCGAAAGTATTACTGTTAGATCGAGTCTGTGATAATTCGGTGATTGAATATGAATAATTAGCCAAAATAGTGTGACAAAGTTCTCATTTGATAGATGGACTATTATTAGTGAAGAGCATTAGAGTGGACACTATCGGCGCTCAAGCGTTTGTCAGTTTTTATCTCTTTGTTCGCTGAGATATGAAATTGCAAATTCTTTACCATTCAGGATAAAAGTGTTAAATTGATCACGTTTTGTTGTCGCTTTAGAATAAAACATAAACAAAACGTGCGTTTATACTCAAACCAAGGAAACACCTTGCAGGCTTACACTCAAACGTTAATCCAAAGATTAGATAACCTTAATCAACAGCGCATTGATCGTGCGTTAGCTCTCATGGATTTAGCCAGTCAGCGAGTGTTCCATCTCATTCCTACCCTATTTCATTTTAATCACCCTGTGATCCCTGGTTACTTCGATCAACAAGTGCCTTTTGGTATCCATAATTTTGAACTTAATGATATTCAATCGCAGTTTATTGAAGATACCCAACTGACTATTTCCCAAGAGCTTAATACAGCAGAAAAGCCTGCGATATTGGGCTTGTATACCATGGGCAGTACTTCATCTATTGGGCAAAGTACATCAAGTGATTTAGATATTTGGGTATGTGTATCACCACAAATGAGTAGTGATGATAAAGAGAATCTGAGTAATAAATGTTTACTGATCACTGATTGGGCGAAAGGTTATGGTGTTGAAGCGAACTTCTTTTTAATGAATGAAGAGCGTTTCAGAAGTAACCATTCTGAGGAGATGACCGGAGATAACTGCGGGTCTTCTCAGCATTTACTTTTGCTTGATGAATTCTATCGTTCGGCTGTGCGCTTAGCGGGCCAGCGATTGCTGTGGCAAATTGTGCCTCCAGAAATGGAAGAGTGCTACGACGAATATGTGCAAGGCTTGTGTGACCAAGGTTACATTGATTGTTCTGACTGGATTGATTTTGGCCAATTGAACCATATTCCAGCAGAAGAGTATTTTGGCTCAAACTTATGGCAGTTATACAAAAGTATCGATTCGCCATACAAATCCGTATTGAAAGCCATTTTGCTTGAAGCCTATTCGTGGGAGTACCCTCACACTCAGTTATTAAGTATTGATACAAAGCGTCGTTTTTTCGCCCATGAACCCGATCTCTATGGCATGGATGCGTATTACTTGATGCTTGAGAAAGTGACTCGTTACTTGGTTCGTATCAATGATACGACTCGCTTGGACTTAGTTCGACGTTGTTTCTACTTAAAAACCCATGAGAAGTTGTCCCGAGAGCCTAGCATGGGATCGGTAGCTTGGCGTCGCGAAGCGCTCAGTGACATGATCCAGAAGTGGGATTGGGATGAGTCGGTGATTGAAGAGTTAGATTCGCGCCGTAATTGGAAGGTTGAGCTCGTTCAAATTGTACATCATTCATTACTAGATGCTTTGATGTTGAGTTATCGAAATCTGATCCAATTTGCTCGTCGTAATGGCATAACGTCTGCGATTAGCCCGCAAGATATCAGCATATTAGCTCGAAAACTGTATGCTGCTTTTGAAGTGCTTCCAGGAAAAGTCACCTTACTTAATCCACAGATCTCGCCAGATTTACATGAAGAAGATCTTAGCTTTATTGAAGTTCGAGAAGGGCGCAGTAATAAAGCCGGTTGGTATCTATATAAACAGCCGTTGATTGCTCATCGCATTATAGGTCAACCAGCGTTAGAGCATCATGAATACTTAAGCAAACTGGTTGCGTGGTCATTTTTTAATGGCTTGATCACGGAGTCGACCCGTTTGCATTCGGTTGTTCGTGACGCGCATATTGATATTGATAAGTTTTACCAGATGGTCAGCGACTTGAGAAATACCTTCTCGCTTCGTAAGCGTCGCCCAAGTATGCAAGCGTTAGCGAGCCCGTGTGAAATTAGCCAACTGGCGATGTATATTAACTTTGAAGATGATCCGACTGCTGAATTAAGTGGTAAGTCTCTTAAGGTTGATTTGAAAAATATCGATATTTTTAGTTTCGGGCCTGAAGCAAAAAGCTTAGTGGGCAGTGTGGATTTGGTGTATCTAAATTCATGGCACGAAGTCAGAACCCTGCATTTTAAGGGTGAAACCGCCATGCTAGATGCATTGAAAACGGTACTCGGAAAAATGCACCAAGATGCGATTCCCCCTGAATCCGTTGATGTGTTCTGCTACAGCAAGAATCTGCGCGGTGTGATGCGTAATATGGTGTATCAGCTTTTGGCTGAATGTATTGATTTGCGCCTTAAACCCGTAGAGCAAGAGAAACGTCGTCGTTTTAAAGCGATTCGTCTTGCTGATCAAATGTATGGCCTGTTTTTTGAACGCCGTGGCGTATCGGTACAAAAACTCGAAAATTCCGTCGATTTCTATCGCAGCATTTCGACCAATAAGCTGAAAGGCTCACCGCTGTTGATGTTGGATCGTGATCAGGAGTTCCAATTACCACGAGTAGTGGATGGCTTTGCGAGTGAAGGTTTGATTCAGTTTTTCTTTGAAGATACAGATCAAGGTTTCAATATCTATGTGTTAGATGAAGCGAACCAAGTGGAAGTGTATCACCAGTATAATGGTGAGAAAGATGAAATGATCGCAAGCGTAAATAGCTTCTATACCTCGGTTAAAGATGAGAACCAAGTTTCGTCGAAATACATTAACTTCAACTTACCGCAGTACTATCAAATCGTACATCCGGAAGATGGAGAAGCTTACGTCGTGCCTTATCGTAATGATTCATCACCGCACTCTAAACCCTCTAAAGCGGTGAATGCATAGATCTCAGCTTTTGGGTATGAAAAAGGAGTGATGATTCACTCCTTTATTGATTTCATTGCTTATCAAGTGATCTAAATGAGCAGGTTAAACCCAATCAATCGCTTCACCCGCGTGTTTTACGCACTCTTCCTTAACCATCTCAAAGAGTTCGATACCCGTTTTCGAGCATGTCCATTTATCATCAATTAATTTGAAGTGAAAACCACCCGAACGAGACGCTAACCAGATCTCATGCATTGGCTCTTGGCGATTAATGATGATCTGACTGCGATCATCAAATTCAAGCGTCATCACATTGCCAGATGTCTCAAAATCAATATCCGCACCCGATTCATCGATCGCTTCTTCGATGTTTTGCATCTGTGTATCTACAAGTTGATGAAATTCCGTATCGTTCATCCCGTCTATCCTATTGCTTTTCTTGAGTGTGGTGCGATTATAGGGGGCATTGAATCAATAATCACGATATGCAAAATGAAAAAATCAATCGCAGCCTTGTTTATGCTCTCTTTACTTGCCCTTTCTGGGTGTGGTCAAACCGGTGCGCTCTATCTACCAGAGCAAGCTCAACCAAGTGAACAGACGCAGTAATTGCAGTCGTTTTTTATAAGGGAAAAGAATTTTGGATTACTTCAACTATCAGGACGATGGCCAACTTTGGGCCGAAGATGTGGCGCTTTCAGAACTTGCTCAGCAACACGGAACACCTTTGTACGTATACTCTCGCGCAACATTAGAGAGACACTGGAATGCCTTCGATCAATCTGTTGGAGAGCATCCGCATTTGGTGTGTTATGCCGTTAAAGCGAACTCTAACCTTGGAGTACTTAATGTTTTAGCTCGTTTAGGCTCGGGGTTTGATATTGTCTCTGCGGGCGAACTTGAACGAGTGATCGCTGCTGGTGGTGATCCCGCTAAAGTTGTTTTTTCTGGTGTGGGTAAAACTGAAGCAGAAATGAAGCGAGCTTTAGAGTTAAAAATAAAATGCTTTAATGTTGAATCTGAACCAGAGTTAGAGCGATTAAATGACGTTGCGGGAGAATTAGGGGTGAAAGCACCTATTTCACTTCGTATTAATCCCGACGTTGACGCTCACACCCACCCTTATATTTCGACGGGCTTACGTGATAATAAATTTGGTATCGCTTTTGATCGAGCACCACAGGTTTATCAGTTTGCGAAAACGTTAAGCAACCTAGATATCCAAGGTATTGATTGCCATATTGGTTCCCAACTGACAGATCTTGCGCCATTTATTGACGCGACAGACCGTTTGCTTGCACTGATCGATCAGCTTAAGGCGGATGGGATTAATATCAAACATCTCGATGTTGGCGGAGGCTTAGGGGTAACGTATCGTGATGAATTACCGCCGCAACCGTCTGACTACGCAAAAGCGCTACTTGCTCGTTTAGAAAAGCATGCAGATCTAGAGCTGATTTTTGAGCCAGGACGTGCGATTGCGGCAAATGCTGGTGTACTATTGACGAAAGTTGAGTTCTTAAAACCAACAGAGTATAAAAACTTTGCCATTATTGATGCGGCCATGAATGATTTAATGCGCCCAGCACTTTATCAAGCATGGCAAGATATTGTGCCTGTCAAACCTCGTCAAGGCGAAGCGGTGACTTACGATTTAGTTGGTCCAATTTGTGAAACGGGTGACTTTTTAGGTAAAGATCGTGATCTTGTTCTTGAGCAAGGTGATTTATTGGCTGTCCGCTCGGCGGGTGCTTATGGATTTGCGATGTCGTCAAACTACAATTCTCGTTCTCGTGTGGCGGAAGTGATGGTCGATGGTAAAGATGCACACCTCGTTCGTCAGCGTGAAGCACTATCAAGCCTATGGGCTCTTGAAAATATTATCCCGGAGTAAGTTGAAGCATTATGCATTTCCATTTTTCTAAAATGCATGGTTTGGGTAATGACTTCATGGTCGTTGACTGCATTACCCAAAACATATTTTTTTCTCCTGATTTGATTCGCCGTTTGGCGGATCGCAATACAGGGGTCGGCTTTGACCAGTTGTTAGTGGTTGAAGCCCCTTACGATCCTGAAACTGATTTCCACTACCGTATTTTTAATGCAGACGGTAGTGAGGTGGAGCAGTGTGGAAATGGCGCTCGCTGTTTTGCCCGTTTTGTTCGTATGAAAGGTCTTACCAATAAATACACCATCAATGTCAGCACCAAAAAAGGCAAGATGGTATTAAAAATTGAAGACAACGATTTGATTACGGTGAACATGGGTGAGCCTGTGTTTGAACCGGCTAAAATCCCATTCAAAGCCAAGCAGACGGAAAAAACCTACATTATCCGCACTGATGAACACACCCTGTTCTGTGGTGCGGTAAGTATGGGTAACCCTCATGTCGTAACGGTCGTTGATGATGTTGATACCACCGATGTCGATAAACTGGGGCCTCTACTTGAATCACATGAACGATTCCCTGAGCGAGTTAATGCTGGTTTTATGCAAGTCGTCAATCGCGAAGAGGTTCGCTTGCGAGTGTATGAACGTGGCGCGGGTGAAACTCAAGCGTGCGGCAGTGGTGCATGTGGCGCCGTTGCTGTTGGTATTAACCAAGGTTTACTCGCTGAGTATGTGACGGTTCAGCTACCTGGTGGTGAATTGCAAATCAGCTGGCAAGGTCCGGGTTCTCCTCTGTATATGACAGGCCCTGCCACTCATGTATTTGATGGTCAACTTTCCTGTTAAGTCTTTCCATTATATAAAAATAAATTGTAGAGGATGAGTTTTGTCTCAAGTAGAAGCGAATGCCCTGACGGCTGAAATTGTTGCGGAGTATTTGCGTGATAACCCCGATTTTTTTCTCCAGCGCCGCGAACTTGTTGATCGTCTATCGTTACCGAATCATCAACAAGGTGCGGTTTCGTTAGTTGAGGTTCAGCTAAAGCGTCAGCGTCAACGAATTGAAGAACTCGAAGAAGAAATTACAACGTTAATGTCGTTGGCGGCCAATAACGACAGAACGTTTTATGAATTTATGGAGCTTCAAGAGCAAATTTTACAGTGTGATAATATTGCTCAAGTGGTTAAGGCGATAAAGCTAAAAGCGAAAGATTTAGGCTTGAAGGCTTATGTCCGTTTGCTTAACCAAGAGGTTCCAGAACTTCGTCTTAGCCCAGAACTGAATCTTAGCAAAGAAGGTTGGGCTCGGTTTTCAACCAATCACTTAAATGGTAAAGATGCGTATTTAGGTCGGTTACGTAAAGCCGATCGAGAAGCGCTATTGGGTGAGCATTCAGGGCCAGAACTCGGTTCTTATGTCGTTTTGCCTTTAGTTAAGCAATCTTCATTAGGGGCTTTGGCATTCTCCAGTGAAGATGGCGGCCATTTTCAACCTCATATGGATACCCTTTTCCTACGCCACCTTGCATTAGTTGTGGCTCACCTTATTGAGACCTTAACCTGGCCAGAGAATGACGAACGAATCCAACACACCTCTTTCTTCTAGCTTGCAAAAGCCCTTAAACCGCTTCTATGAATACCTTAGAAGTGAAAAAGGGCTTAGCTTGCATACTCAGCGTAATTACAAACAACAACTTGAAACCATGGGCAACCATTTACTCCAAATGGGGCAAGATGAGTGGCAACAAGTGGATGCCGCTTGGGTGCGCCAGCTTGCAAGTAAAGGGATGCGAGAAGGGATGAAAGCCAGCAGTTTAGCGACTCGCCTCTCCTCATTACGTAGTTTCTTTGATTTTATGATCTTACGTGGAGAGATGACGGCCAATCCCGCAAAAGGGGTGTCTGCTCCTAGAAAGCAACGAACGCTACCAAAGAATTTAGATGTAGATGAAATGAACCAGTTGCTTGAGGTGAATGAAGATGACCCTTTAGCTATCCGCGATCGAGCGATGATGGAGGTGATGTATGGTGCGGGCCTGCGTCTGGCTGAAATGGTTGGGATTAATGTAAAAGACATTCATGGCAGCCGTGGTGAAATTCGCGTGATTGGTAAAGGCGATAAAGAACGGAAAGCGCCGTTTTCTGGACAAGCCAAAGAGTGGGTCGCGAAGTGGCTTAAAGTCCGTGGTGATATTGCTGCACCGGGTGAACCCGCACTGTTTGTCTCTAAACTCGGCAGTCGGATCTCTCATCGAAGTGTGCAAAAACGAATGGCTGAGTGGGGTCAGAAGCAAGCTGTTGCCAGCCATATTAGCCCTCATAAATTACGCCACTCATTTGCAACACACGTATTGGAGTCGAGTAATAATTTACGTGCAGTCCAAGAATTGCTGGGGCATGAAAATATCTCGACCACACAGATTTATACGCATTTAGATTTTCAACACCTTGCTCAAGCGTATGATGATGCTCATCCTAGAGCTCATAAAAATAAGAAACCCAAAGAATCGTGAGTGAATTGGCACATTTACCCATTGAAAATTTGGCACAGTAACGTAGGAGTTAAGCATGCACATCTATCGCCGAACATCAGTCGTCAAAGCCATGACATTTGATCTTGATGACACCCTATATGACAACTGGCCTGTGATTCAAAATGTAGAGCAGAAGATGGTGGTTTGGCTGCATACTCATCACCCGGTATCGGCACTGATGAGCATTGAGCAATGGCAGGTGCTGAAACATGAACTGGCGATTCAAAACCCGAATTTAAAGCATGATGTCACTTTATGGCGCGAAACTCAGATTCAGCAAGGATTAATTCAATTAGGTTATGGTGAACCTGAAGCTACATCGGCAGCCAAAGAAGGGATGGAGCATGCATTGTGGTTGCGAAACCAGGTCGACGTTCCGGAACTTACTCACGAAGTGATGACCATTTTGGCAGAGAAGTTCCCACTGATCGCGATTACCAATGGAAATGTGGATCCTGATAAAATTGGATTGGGGCAATACTTTTCACATGTATTGAAAGCGGGGCCTGATGGTCGAGCGAAACCTTATGCAGATATGTTTGCTCGGGCGGTGGATTTGTTGGGCTTGCCTGCTGAGTCTATTTTGCATGTTGGCGATCATTTGATCACTGATGTATACGGGGCTAAGAGTAACGGCTTTCAAGCATGTTGGTATAATGACCAACGAAAAAATATTCAACATTGCGAAAAAGTGAGAGTTCTGCCTGATATAGAAGTAAATTCTTTGCGTGATCTCTTATACTTCAAATAGAAAAATTCCCATTTATGATAACTTATTGATAGATTAGATATTCTTGTACTCAATGTTTATCTGTTTATTCTTGATCTGCCTCGAAGAATGCGGACGGTGTCTAGATTTATGTTGGTATTGATTCAAATCTTTAACCGTACTTTATAGACAGACATTAGGCTTTCATGAAAACACACTCAATTCTGTTTGATTCCATCGAACAGTTAAATGCCCAGTTAGAAAACTCAGTTTGGAATACGAACAAAAATTATTTAATCCAAGTCTTTTCAACTCAAGCGCCAGAAACAGTCCAACAATACGCCGAAATGCTTCAAATCAAATATCCTAACGGCGTTATCATAGGACAGAGTACAATGAATATCATCTGTGCGAATCAACTTGAGAGTGCGGGAACGTTATGCTTGGTGAGTGAGTTTGATGACACGACATTTTCAGCGACACGGCAAGAGTACAGTTTCTCCCCTAAGCACGATAGCGCCCAACTACTCAATTCATTGAACCTTAAGCCTAATACTCAAGCTATTATCAGTTTTTCAGATCAAATTGAGGATGGTGATTATCCCATCTATTGTGCTTTCAATCAGTCTGACAATTTACCACCTATTTCTGGGGGCCAAGCGCAAGAAAATAGGCATGGCTGTTGGGTTCTATTTGGAACCAAGACATATCAAAAAACGTGTGTCGCAGTGGCATTACACAGTGATAGCTTAAAAGTGTGGCGAGATGCTTACTCTGAGTGGAACCCGATAGGAATGAAACTGAGGGTGACAGAGGCACAAGGTAATCGAATCGATACCATCGAGTACAAACCCGCTTATGACGTCTATAAACATTACCTTTCCGATGGGCATAAGCTCTCTTTTGGTCAGTTGGTTCATTTCCCGTTGTATCGAGAATCCGGTACTTGTAAAGGCGTATGCACCGTCAAACAGGTGCTAGATAATGGCAGTATAGAGTTTGATCAAGCGTGGGAAATCGGTGATGAAGTTCGTTTTTGCTATAACCACCCTTCGTTAACGGTTGAACAAGTTCGTCATGGTACCGAACGTTTAGCTCTGCATCAGCCTGAATCCGTATTCATCTATAACTGCGCATCTCGACTTGATTTTATTGATGGTGCCGAAGAATTAAAAACCTTTGAGGGGGTGGCAAGTAGTCACGGCGTCTACTGCATGGGTGAGCTGTATCGCTCAGAGCAGAAGCAAGAAATTTTGCATCACAGTATGACCTATTTGGCGATGCGAGAATCGTCTGTGATTGCCAAAATGACCAAGTTTGTTCCTCAAAATGAGCATGTCATTTCTCCACTATTCAGTTTAATCCGTAACGCAATTTCTGATTTAGACACGATGAATGCGCGTATGGAATACAAGCTTGATAAGCAATCGAAGAAACTATTAGACAGCTATCGCTATGATTCCCGAACTGGCTTGTTAAATCGCGCAGCGTTAAAAGAACACTTGGTCCATATTGATCCTGATGAGCATTTATTAACGTTAAAGCTGGTGAACTTTACGCAAGTGAATGAAAAGTATGGTTACCAAGTGGGTGACCAATTGCTGTGTGATTTATCCCAAAACTTCCAATCCCGCTTGGCGGATGTGGTTGGGGAGAAGAGTAGTTTTCGTCTGTTCAGTATTGGTGTTGGTGAGTGGGCGGTTATGTTCAAATCGAACATGCCGAGTTATACCATTAAGGCCCAGTTCGTCCAATTTGCGGATGAAATTGAACACATGAATTTTGAACCTTATGGGTTATCCGATGTGGATTACTTATCCGTTTCTCTGTGTGGAGGGTTGGCAAGTCGTCGTGATTTCATGTCTGACAGCGGTGATGAATGGCTGCTGAAGGCGATAGAAGCTCGTCGTGAGGGGGTCAGAAATAATACTCACATCTTTAATGCCAATGAGATTGAGTTGGGTGATGAAAAGCGAAGAGAGCAACTTGGCTGGTTAAGCTGTGTAAGCCGAGCGATCTTAGAACAGAAGATTGTCACCTTTCATCAGCCGATTGTCGCCGCCCACACTCACGACGTGGTTTCACATGAGTGCTTGGTGCGAATTATTGAAGATGATCAGATTATTCTTCCCGGTAAATTCCTACCGATTATTGAAGGGACTCATCTTTACACTCGATTAAGTCGACATATGATTAAAAAAACACTCGATTACATGTCAGATAAGGATCAGTCATTTTCAATCAATTTATCCCCTCAAGATCTGATGAGTGATAAAACGCTGCTATTACTTGAAGCATCAATTAATAATTTGCAGCACCCAGAAAATATTGGGTTGGAAGTATTAGAGTCGGAACAGATTAAAGATTACGGGCGGATGATTGAAGTTTGTAACCATTTCAAATCATTAGGCGCGCGGATTATTGTGGATGATTTTGGTTCGGGTTATTCGAATATCGATGAAATAATTAAACTTGAACCGCAAGTCATTAAGCTTGATGGAAGCCTTATTCGAAATATTGATACGGACTTAAAACAACGTAAAATTGCGTCACAACTTGTTAGATTATGCCAAGTGATTAATGCCAAAACCGTGGCTGAGTTTGTGCATAATGAAGAAGTGTGTCGCATTGCTGAAGGGATGGGCGTCGATTACTTACAGGGTTTTTACCTCGGTGAACCTAGCCGTCTGTTTTGATGGAGGGTTAACTTTTTACACTGCAAGGCATGTATCACGAATGAGAATTTAGGTTAGACTTAATCGTTAAATTCACATAATTAAAAAAATCTATAACCATTCAGTGCTATAGCGACGTTACCATTGCATAATGTTACGTATTACCACTCGTAACTGCTATGTGATTATGATATCTCAGTCTTACTTGATACACGATATTGAACAATTAAGAAGTGAATTGGCTCGCCTTGATAGCCAATTCACGGGTTCAGTGCTGGTTCAAATATTTTCATCACAGCCTCGTTCACTCGTCACGCAGTATAGCCGTGAAATTCAGCAATATTTTAATGACGTCACCATTATTGGGGCCAGTGGAAAGTACGCGATTAAGAGTGGCACGATCCAAAGTGAGAGTTCGTGTTTCGTCTTTACCTACTTTAAACAGTCGACATGTACATCATCGGTCGTGTCATATAGCGCTAATGCGGCGAGCGATAGCCAGTTGCTTGCCACAGACCTACATCTATCCTCATCGACAAAAGCCATCATATGCCTTGCCGACCGTCTTTCAGTTAGTGAACGCTCACTTTTTTCAGCCTTCAGTGAAGGGGAGTATCGTATCCCTGTCGCGGGCGGAGCATCTGCTGATACCGATACTGGCCGTTGGATATTACATAATCAAACTATTTATGAGAATGCTTATGTTGCTGTGGCGTTGCATGGCGCGGAATTATCGGCATGGACAGGAAGTTACTATGAGTGGAACCCGATAGGTAAAAAGTTTCGAATCACTCATGCCGATAAGCATCGAATTTACAGTTTGGATGATCAGCCGATTCAGCATATTTACAATCGTTATTTAGCGGATGGGCTTGATGTGCCTTATGCGCAGATTACCGACTTTCCTTTAATGATTGGCGATCCTCGTGAACAGAATGTGTACTTACCATTAGCTTGTCATCAAGATAATTCCATAACGTTTGACGGTGAGTTCAATGTGGGTGATGAAGTTCGATTTTGTTATGATCATCCCTCACTGACCATTGAACAAGTTCGTTTGGGGTTGCAGCAAGTTGCGTTGCATCACCCACAACAGTTTTTTATCTATAACTGTATATCTCGTTTGGATTTCATTGAGGGAAACCAAGAGTTAGAGCCTTTTCAACAGGTCGCGAATAGTGATGGATTCTTTTGTTTTGGGGAGTTTTGCTATGAGAATGACCATCAACAGATTCTACATCATAGCCTGACGTATTTAGCTCTGCGAGAAGGGCCTGCCGATAATGTGGTTCGTTCAATTCCGCATCATGAACACACGAGTTCTATTTCGCCGCTATTTTCTCTGATTCGAAACGCTTTATTAGATGTTGATATTATGCACCAGGATATGGCACAGAAAATTCAACATCAAGCGAAGGCATTAACAACAAGCTATCGAATTGAAAGAAGAACGGGGTTACCCAATCGAACGGTACTGCGTGAACACCTTGCTAAAATGAAAAAAAGTGAGTATTTGCTAACATTAAAAGTCACGAATTTTCATCAAATTAATGAGAAGTATGGTTACCCGGTTGGGGATATGCTGCTTAGTGATTTAAGCCAATACTTTAAAGATAAGTTACACAGGGTATTTGATAAAAAATGCCAACTATATGGGGTTGGCATTGGTGAATGGTCCATCATCTTCGAAAGCCAAAATAAAATGTCACATATTCAGCAGCGTTTTTCTGAGTTTGCTGAAAATATTGAGCATGTGAATTTTGAGCCGATGGGCTTGCCCGATGTTGATTACCTCTCTGTCTCAGTGAGTGCAGGTATCATCAGTAAAGCCGACTTTCCAAATAGCTCTGTAGATGATCTATTATTGCGTTCAATTGAAGCGCGTCGTTATGCGGTGAGCAATAATCAACACTGTTGCAATGCCCGTACTTTGAAAGAGCAAGAGCAGAAACGTCAAGAGCAGTTAAGGGTGTTATCTTGTGTTAGCCGAGCGGTGTTAAATCAAAATGTGATCGCCTATGCTCAACCTATCGTGGCTGCGCATAGTCATGAGGTACAATCTTTAGAGTGTCTGGTTCGAATCGAAGAGGAAGGGGTGATTATTCCGCCAGGCAAATTCCTCTCGATTATTGAAGACACGCATCTTTATACTCGTTTGAGTCGCCAAATGATCTCACGTACTTTCGATTTCATGAGTAATACAACGGATTCATTTTCGATAAATTTATCCCCCCAAGACTTAATGAGTGATAGAACACTGCAACATCTTGAAGCCGCGATAAGCAAAATTAGCCACCCTCAACGCATTGGTTTAGAGGTGCTTGAAAGCGAGAAAATAAAAGATTACGGACGAATGATAGAAGTCTGCGATCACTTCAAAGATTTAGGGGTGAGCATTATTGTGGATGATTTTGGCTCGGGTTACTCGAATATCGATGAGATCATCAAATTAGAGCCGCAAGTGATTAAGTTAGATGGCAGTTTGATCCGTAATATTGATACCGATAAAAAGCAGCGTAAGATCGCGCAGCAATTGGTGAGTTTGTGCGGCATATTTAAAGCGAAAACCGTGGCTGAATTTGTTCACAACGAAGAAGTATGCAATATCGCAGAAGACATTGGTGTGGATTATCTACAAGGTTACTATTTAGGAAAACCGAAGCGGTTGTTTTAAATCGGTGACGAAACCATTGCTGGTGGAAGTGTTGGTAAAAATGAAACAAAGGCTCGAATTTTCGGGCCTTTGCTTTTTCTTCGATGCGATGCATGGTTACTTTTTGAGAAGGTGACCGCATTTGTCAGCTTTGAACATGGCCATGTAATGATCAAAATACTGGCTGAGCTGTATTGATGAAGATGTCTCTCCTAGCTGACTGAGTAACTCAATAGCGACTTCACAGGTACATAAATGACCATCATCTTGATTACGTCGGAGCTGATAGCGTGAAGAGGCGGTCGATGACAAATGCACATGAGGTAATGCTTTTAGCCATGGGCTACGACGAAGCATCTTCTTGGCTTCTTGCCAGGTTCCGTCCAAGATAATAAAAAGTGGCTTAATGGCTTGGTGTTGAGATGACGTATCTGACTCTGCCGAATTTTGGGCAGCGGTAGTGTCATGCAGTGTCGTGACATCCACGCTGTGTTCATTGGGGAACAATAAGTAGGGCTGAAGACCTTGAATCTTTATTCGATTGAGTAACGCTTCAGGTTGCTCTTTTCTGACCCAAACATGTTGGCTGCATTCGGGCAGCGTTTGTAGCAGTAGACGCCCAGTATTGGTATCTCGCGATAGCTCATTTTCATGCATCAGCAATGCAATCGGTAATGACGAGTGAATGTTAGGTATATCATTACAGATGCATTGATGTTGGAACCCACAATGAGGGCATGGTTTAGTCTTGGTCATTCTGATTGTGTCTTATTCTAAGCTTAACGATGATGATTCGAGTGAAAGTCTTAATTCCCTTGTTCCTGAAATAACACCAATCCGCCATTCGCGATGGGGTAGATAGTGTCACCGACTTTCTCTTTTTGTGCCGTTATTTTTCCATTATGACCCGTAAAGATGCGTTCTGACACTAAGTATTGCCGTTGGTGGCGTGTCATCACCACTTGAATTTGATTGGCATTGAGTTGCTGCCAGAACCCCGTTTCAATCGTAGGAGAGTCACCGTTAGCATAATCATAGGTGGTGATTGCGGTGTGATCTGACTTTAGTTCTAAATTGACACTGAAGTTGACGGATTGAGTGTGGCTTGCAAAATAATTACCCACCCAAGTTAATGTAGGATCTTGATTCGCGAGTGTCGCACACCCGGTATAATCTTGTTTGTTAATATTCAGTTTTGCTTTCCATCCATAAATAGAGTCACTCATGGTGTCATTACAGGTGGTTTTATTAAGGCTCAGTTGCCCATCACTAAAATAATACTTGCGGCTTGCTTGCTGTATAAGGGTTTTATCTAATGCGACTGTTTTCGTCTCTTCTCCCATTGGCTCAAAGTTTATGTGCCCTTTAGAGAAAGAGAGAGACCAAAATGGTTCGTTACCAAATGCGCGAGTAGAACGTAAGGATTGGTCACAGCGGTTCGGATTTTCTGCGGTCAGGAAATTTACATGGTCGACAACAAAACGAGCGGTGTAATCAGCATCAAACCCCATTTGAGTTGGACGCTCTAAATGACCGATAACTTCCCCATATAAAGGTTGATATGGGCGGGAAGTTAAGTTCATCACTTGTTGAGTATACGTTTGAGGTAATGTGAGCCAGAATTGTTTATTACTGCCACAAGGTGTGATGGTTTGAGCTTCATGACCAATAACAACTTCACCTTGCATGATAAATGTAGGAGGCGAAATGGATGATGGGCTATCTAAGCTCGCTTTTGGCATAGGCGTTGGGCTAGGCTCTGATTCTTGTGGAGTAGAGCAAGCTTGTAAAGTGAGTAACACAAGCAGCAAGCCTGAGATTTTAAGCGTTTTCATGCCATTCATTCCTTATACGGAGACAGGTCAGCAAACATTATGGCATATCAGTGGTTTAAAATAGAGCGATAGGGCTTCTATTGACCGTTTCCAGACATTGAGGTGGCAGATGTAGAGATGAAAATGTGGAAAGGAAAAGGCAACCTAAGCTGCCTTTGATTTCGTTACTTTGGATATGGAGTGTATTTAGAAAAGGTTATCTCGTAAGTAATGCGCAACGGCATCATCAGCATGGCTGCCAATGACCTGATTATTCGGTAGTGCTTTCATTACTTTTTCATGAGAAGTGGCCATGACTAACCCTTTTCCTGCCATTGAGAGCATTTCAACATCGTTCATGCCATCTCCGAAAGCAATACAGTTCTCTAGCGTCTTGCCAAGTGATTCAGCCACGACTTTGAGTGCTTCGCCTTTTGACACTTCAGCGGCCATCACTTCTAAACACCAAGGCGTTGAAAATGCGATATTCAATTTGTCACCAAAAGAGGCGTTGAGCTCCTCTTCAAACTTAACTAAGTATTCGTGATCTTTTTCGGGATGGGTAAGAAAAACTTTGGCAATGCCATCGGTCGGTGCATTGTCTTTATCGAATAGCGTGTAAGTAAAGCGTGAATCTTCATGAAAGTTTTTCATGTATTCATCTTCTTGGTTGAGTAACCAGTTGTCATCCTGATAGATGTGTATCATCAAATTAGGATCTTGCTTCATGATATCGACGACGGGCTGGATTAGATCTTGGGGGACATTCTGGCTGTACATTAACTGGTCATTTTTATCATGAACACGAGCGCCGTTTGAGGTAATCATGTAAGCAGGGATCCCTGTTTGCTCACGAATACCGGCTACATCTACATGATGGCGACCAGTCGCAAAAATAAAAGTGAACCCTTTTTGATGCAACTCTCGCAAGGTTTGCTTGGTAAAGTCACTAAGCTGATGATTTGGTGCCAGTAATGTTCCGTCTAAATCTGACGCTACAAGTTTGATCATTGCGTGATTATCTTCAATACAGTTTTTGCTTAGTGCGCTAGTGGTCATGCAACCCTCTTTGAACATCAATCGATGACAGTAGTTAATAAATATAGCCCGATTTAAAGCGTGGAAAGCCATCGGTTAAGCTAAGGATTTTACGCCAAATTAAACAGGAAAAAGAGGGTAAAAGTCAGGTGGTTGATTTCCTTATTTCGTCATTAATTGTTTTTAAAAAAATTAAACAGCGCATCTAATGTTTGGTTACGATACCGATCTTGTTCGAACAGTAGCTCATGTTTAGAGCCCGTAACACGGATCATTTGGCTGCAATGATTCGTTTTATTGAGTTTAGTAAAGAAGGTCTCTTGAGCGGTGTTACTGACGATCTGATCATTACCTGCCTGCAATAGAAGCAGAGGAATATGTATTTGTCGGGTTTGCTGAATGCACTGTTTTGCCGCCATCAAGCCTTGCCAAACCCAGCGAGTACTTGGGCCTCCAAGTTTTAACTCAGGCTTTTTCTCATAAAGGTCTCGGAACCAGTGGTAGCGAATGGCACTTTGGGTAAGCAAGCTATCTTCAAAAGGTTTGGCATAATAGGCTTTATGGCCGGGAGCGTAATTTGGGGTTGCATGAACTTCGGTAAGCAGTTGGCTTAATCCCATTGCAATTGGGCGTAAGTACCACGCGACGTTAATACCGTACATAGGGGCACTTAACGCGATCGCATCAAAGCTATGCTGTGGTGTTGTCTCTAAGTAACGGGTCGCAATGGCACCACCCATAGAGTGAGCTAATAGATAACGCTTTTGATAGTGGCCGAGTTTAAAATGGTCGACCATAGCAGCGAGATCCACTAGGTAGTCATCAAACTCATCTACGTATCCCATTTGTTTATCGTCAATCAGGCGATCGGATAAGCCTTGACCTCGATGATCAAATGAGTAGATGTCATAACCCTGTTGGTAAAGGTCATAAAACAACTCTTGATATTTCCAAGCGGACTCAATACGCCCATTGACTACCACAATGGCTTTAGTATGCGACGCTGAGGTAAGGGAGCACCAATAGAGTGATTTTTTGTCGCTACTTTTGATATAGCCATCATTACGCTGCTGCCACAGTTCTGCAATCTGATGATTGATTGCTTGCTCAAAATTGCTCTCTTGGGTATAACGAGAATTCACAGAGCTCGAATTGACCATAAAACTACCTATTGTATGGATTGATCTTGAGTGGCGATTAATATTCGCTAGATTAAAGCAGTAGAGAGGAAATGCAATGGATACTCATGTTTGGTTGGCATATGTTGCTACCGCTATTATTTTTAGTTTAGCGCCGGGCTCTGGAACCGTAAATTCGATCAGTAATGGCTTAAGCTACGGCACTCGAAAGTCACTCGCGGCCATCGTTGGGTTACAGTTAGGCATGATTTTCCATATCATTTTAGTCGGAGCTGGCATCGGTGCATTAGTCGCGCAATCGGCATTGGCATTTTCAATCATTAAATGGGTTGGGGTGGTTTACTTGGTGTGGTTGGGTATCCAAAAGTGGCGAGATCGTTCGAGCATGGTTGCGAGAATGGGTGATGATGGTCTCTCAAGCATGACATTAATGCGTAAAGCGATACTGATCAATTTAACCAATCCTAAGTCGATAGTCTTCCTCGTCGCGCTTTTCCCTCAATTTTTAGACCCAGCGAAAGACCAACTTACTCAGCTTTTAATTCTGGGTGCCACTACGGTATTTATTGATGCGGTTGTTATGTTAGGTTACACATCATTAGCGTCACAAATGGGACGATTTATTCGCTCAGATGCCGTGATGGGTAAAATAAATAAAGTCTTTGGTTCAATGTTTATCGGTTGTGGTGCATTATTAGCGGCAGCTAAAGCGTAGCAGATCAAAATAATCAAATAGTTATATTGAGTGGATCGATGAATAACACCTATGTGGCAAGACAGCCTATTTTTAACCGAAAACAGAATACTATCGGGTATGAGCTGTTATTTCGTGACGGTGAAAATAATGCTTACCCAGCCCATATTGATTCAAACCGGGCCACTTATCGGCTGATTGTCGAAAATTTCTTATCGATAGGCGTTAATCCGACGATTCAAAGTTCGCGTTGTTTTATTAATTTCCCTCAAGCTAGCTTATTGCGTGGCTTGCCTCTGACTCTGCCTAAAGAAAGTATTGTGGTAGAAATTCTAGAGACGTGCGAACCGACGGATGAATTGCTTGAGGCGATACGTGAACTTTATCGCCGTGGTTATATTCTGGCTCTTGATGATTTTACCTTTCTTCCTGAATGGGAACGTTTTCTACAGTACGCCCATATCATTAAACTCGATATTATGGCGTTAGGCTTAGACAATGCTTGCCAAATTGTGCGTGAACAGCAGTTAAAAAGGACTAAGTGTCAGTTTCTCGCTGAAAGAGTCGAAACGGAAGCTGAATTTGAAAAAGCAAAAAACTCAGGTTTTAAGTTTTTCCAAGGTTACTTTTTTAGCAAACCTGAAGTGATGAAAACGCAATATGTCGGGCCAGAACAAGCGATTGCAATGGAGCTATTTCAAGAAGTTTGTAAGCCCGGAGTTGACTTTAAACAGGTGGAAAATATTGTCGCTAAAGATGTGGCGTTGTCATATAAATTATTGCGCTTTGTTAATACGATGTCACCGCGCCTTGAAGTCACTATCTCCTCTTTTCGCCAAGCTTTAGTCTATTTAGGGCAAGATAAGCTTAAGATTTTTGTCTCTTTGGCTGTTGCGTCTTATGTTTCTGATAAGAAGCCGAAAGAGCTATACAATATGTCACTGCATCGTGCTCAATTTTGTCAATTGATGTCTCGGTATCGCCCTTTTCAAGATCATCAAGAACAAGCCTTTATGATTGGACTGTTTTCAATGCTTGATGCTCTGCTTGATCTCTCCTTAGACAGTTTGGTTGAACAACTTCCGTTAAGCCATGTTATCAAGGTCGCACTACTCAGACGAGAAGGGCCCTACGGAAGCTTACTAGCATTGGAAGAGTGTTATGAACATGCTGATTGGAGTGGCATGGAGGAGCACTGTAAAATATTAGGCTTAAATATGGATGATGTGCGCTATGAATTAGTGGCGGCACAGAAATGGAGCCAAGACATGGTCAGTCTTTCTTAATTGCTCGACGCCACCTTATCATTTTTGGATATGAATTTTTGATGACAAGAACGCACTCGCATTGACGGGTGCTTTTTTTTATCTATTATATATGGATATGCGTATATGTGAGATTTAAGTATGTTACCTCATCAATTTTTTAAAATGCTTGCGGATGAAACTCGCATGCGCTGCCTGCTAATTATTGCCCGTGAAGGCAGTTTGTGTGTGTGTGAATTAACGCAAGCTTTAGGTGAAAGCCAGCCTAAAGTATCGCGTCATTTAGCACAGTTACGTCAATCCGGCGTGCTGGTGGATGAGCGAAAAGGGCAGTGGGTGTATTACCAAGTCTCAAGCGATCTTCCTGGTTGGATGAGGAAAGTGATCACCAGCTTGAAGGAGTCAAATTGCTTGCAGCAACAGTATTTAACCGATAGTGAACGATTGAAATTGATGAGCGATCGACCTTGTGTTTAATGGATTGAATTGAGTAAAGATTGAGAGAGAAAGAGTATGACGATTAAGATTGGTATCAATGGATTTGGACGAATTGGTCGCTTGGCTTTAAGAGCGTCATTTGATTGGCCAGAAGTGGAGTTTGTGCAAATAAATGATGTGGCTGGAGATACCGCGACTTTAGCGCATTTGTTGGAATTCGATTCTATTCAAGGCCGTTGGCACCATGCTGTAACGGCTAAAGATTCAGATATTGTTATTAATGGCCATAAGGTTGCGACTTCGCAAGAGAAAGAGATTAATGCCGTTGATTGGTCTGGCTGTGATGTTGTGATTGAAGCGACAGGCGTACATCGCAAAACGGCTTATTTGAACCAGTACCTTGAGCAAGGAGTGAAGCGCGTTGTGGTTTCTGCTCCGGTAAAAGAGGACGGTATTGCCAATATCGTTGTCGGTGTGAATGACCATATTTTTGACCCTGCAGTACATAAGATTGTAACAGCGGCATCTTGTACGACGAATTGCTTGGCTCCTATCGTTAAAGTGATTCATGAAAAGTTAGGCATTGAGCAAGCCGCGTTCACGACGATTCATGATTTGACCAATACTCAAACCATTTTGGATGCACCTCATAAAGACCTACGCCGTGCTCGTGCATGTGGTATGAGTTTGATCCCAACCACCACAGGGAGTGCTACAGCAATTGTTGAAATATTCCCTGAGCTAAAAGATAAGATCAACGGTCATGCGGTACGTGTACCTTTAGCGAATGCGTCACTGACAGATATTATTTTTGATGTTCAGCGCGATACAACCGCTGAAGAGGTGAATGCGTTACTGAAAGAGGCGTCAGAGAATGAATTAAGCGGCATTCTTGGCTTTGAAGAGCGTCCATTGGTCTCTATTGATTACAAAGGGGATCAACGTTCAACGATTGTGGATGCGCTTTCAACGATGTTGGTCGGTAAGCGTATGGTGAAAATTTATGCTTGGTACGATAACGAAATGGGGTACGCGACTCGTACTGCTGAATTAGTTCGTACTGTTGGTTTGGCATAAGGAGCAAACATCATGACAAATTCTACTGTTCACCCAACGTGGCAACTGGATGTAGAGACGGGAGCCTTAGTGCTCACACCGTGTCCAGGTACTAAAGGGGTCGATCTCGATACTTCTTTAGCCCAGCTTAAAACTCAAGGTGTTGAAGCGATTGTCACTGCACTTGATGACGCTGAACTGGCAAGCAAAGGCGTGAGCGAACTCGGTGAGAAGACCCAGGCTCTAGGCATGCGATGGTTTCAAATTGAAATTGAAGATGACTGTGCGCCAGGGGCTGATTTTGCCGAAAAATGGCAAGCGACAAGCCCGACCCTTCATAAGATTATAAGTAATGGAGGCAAGGTGGCGATGCACTGCATGGGTGGGTCAGGTCGTACAGGGCTATTTGCAGCGCACTTTCTATTAGAGAAAAACTGGGCATTAGAAGAGATTATTCGTGATGTTCAAGCTCTTCGTCCGGGAGCGTTTACCAAATCCGTTCAAGTTGAATACATCAACAGTGTCGCGGCTCAATAATTTTTGATTCGTTAGCTCATAGAGCTTTAGGATCACCATGTTCCTAAAGCTCTATGAACGACAGCTCTGGAAATAAAAGCTCCATGAACTACCTGAATCATTTTCCTTCGATAGGTATGACGTTATGTTTTCAAGCCTAAGCAAAAGCGTTCGCCAATATATATTGGTCACTTTTAATTATTGGAATTTTACATTAACCGATGGTGCGCTTCGCATGTTGGTGGTGCTCTACTTCCATGATTTAGGTTACGGAACGTTAGCGATCGCGTCTCTGTTCCTTTTCTATGAATTCTTTGGAGTGGTGACGAACCTCATTGGTGGCTGGTTGGGTGCTCGATTAGGGCTAAATCGAACCATGAATGTCGGTTTAGCAATGCAAATTATCGCCTTGCTCATGCTCGCGGTGCCAAGTGGGTGGTTGACGATACCATGGGTGATGGCGGCTCAAGCATTATCAGGAATCGCCAAAGATTTAAATAAAATGAGTGCAAAAAGCGCGATCAAGACACTAGTGCCAGATAACCAACAAGGTGCGTTGTATAAATGGATTGCGATTCTCACGGGGTCTAAGAATGCACTTAAAGGTGCGGGTTTTTTCCTAGGTGGGTTGCTGTTATCGATGATTGGCTTTCAAGCCTCGGTTCTGTTGATGGCTTCTGTCCTCGCGGTGGTACTGATTGGCAGTTTATCGTGGTTAGAAAGCGATATGGGCAAAGCGAAAAATAAACCTAAATTTACTCAGATCTTCTCTAAGTCTGAACCGATCAATATTTTGTCCGCCGCGCGAATGTTCTTATTTGGTGCCCGTGACGTATGGTTTGTCGTTGCTCTGCCTGTCTACCTGGGTAGCGTGTTTGGTTGGGATCACTTGTGGGTCGGTGGTTTTCTCGCGACATGGGTTATTGCGTATGGTGTGGTTCAAGGCTTTGCCCCTAAGATCACAGGGAAAGCGCAAGGACGAGTGCCAGATGGTCATGCGGCTCTACGATGGGCAGGGTTACTTGCCATCATTACAGGGCTGATTGCTTATGCCGTACAAATCGGTTGGCAGCCACAATTAGTGATTGTATTGGGGTTGATGATCTTCGGTGCGGTATTCGCGGTCAACTCATCATTACACTCTTACCTTATTGTGAGTTATGCCAAGGGTGATGGCGTATCAATGGATGTCGGTTTTTACTACATGGCGAATGCGATGGGCCGTTTGATTGGTACGATTCTGTCGGGTTGGGTATTCCAAGTGGCGGGGCTGGCAGCGTGTTTGTGGGTCTCGTTTGCTTTTCTATTGGTGACGACACTCATTTCACTCAAACTCCCGACACTTTCGAAAGATAGAGCCATTCAGTAGGGGATCTTATTGGTTGGCATTGAGTGATGAAGAAGCCGCGTATGATTATCCTACGTGGCTTTTTTCTATTCATCGTAACGAGCACCAATTGGATAATTGAATTTACTCGTTATGCTCTCGACTTAGCGCTTTTAAGATCAGTTGCAATGCTGGTTGTAAGCTCGTTGTGGCGGGGTAACATAGCCCTAAGCGGCGAAACATTCTTGGTCCATTGAGCGGGCGAGTGATCAGTTTTTGAGAGGCTTCTAATACACCAGTCGGTAGAAATGAAATACCTAACCCAGACTGCACCAAGTGCATGACTTGAGTTTTGTGTTCTGCTTTTGCCACCATATTCAGGGCGAGTCCATCACAAGCCAGTAGTCCAACGGTTTGTTGATGCGCTTGGCAAGGTGGACACTCAATAAAATCGTGCTGGTGGAGTTGATATGGCTCGACACTCTCTTGTTCGGAAAGTAGGTGATCAGGCAACATACAAAGAACGTAGTCCTCATCCCATAGCGGTAGGAATATCTCATCTTCCCCCTGAAATAGATCTAGGGTGATTCTCGCATCGCACTCTGCATCATGATCGACAATCTCTATCAGTAGGTTTGGGATCTGCTGAGTTAATCTTTTGAGCAGTTTTGCCATTTCAAGCTGGCTGATATCAGGGAAATTTGCCAGCTTGATCGGTAAGCATTCGGTTCTTTCTTGGAACAAACTAGGTAACTTATTAATGTCATTGAGTAAACGAATGGCAAGAGGGTAGAGGTAATGTGCCTCGTCAGTGAGATCGACCCCTTTTTTGTGTCGAACAAAGAGCGACGTATTTAATTCTTCTTCTAGCTGTTTTACGGCATTTGAAATGGAGGGTTGAGAGACAAAACAACGTTCAGCCGCTGCCGTGATATTTTTCTCTTCATAAACAGCAACAAAGCTGCGTAACAGGCGTAAGTCCATCCTCATTCCTTTTCTAAAAATCAAACCATAAGTTTAACTTATCATAACTCTAAGAAAACGATATTTATCATTTACTCTTGTTATCCATATAGTAGCGCCATCCACACAAAACGTGTGACTCAAACAAGATAGGAAGAATCAGAATGTCTAAATTAATCGTCGTTACAGGTGCAAGCTCTGGTATTGGTGAAGCAACAGCGAAGCAACTTTCATCTGAAGGTTTTTCATTACTACTTCTTGCTCGTCGCGTTGAAAAACTAGAAGCATTAAACCTACCAAACACACTTTGTCGTCAAGTAGATATCACAGATCTAGAAAGCTTCCGCAGTGCAGTTGCTGAAGCAGAAGAAAAATTCGGCCCAGTTGACGGTTTAGTTAACAACGCTGGTGTGATGCTGCTTGGTAATGCTGATGTTCAAGATCCAGCAGAATGGAAGCAAATGTTTGACGTGAATGTACTTGGTCTTCTAAACGGTATTCACTTAGTTCTAGAGAAAATGAAAGCGCGTAAAACAGGTACGGTTATCAACATCAGTTCTGTTGCAGGTCGTAAAACATTCCCAAGCCATGCGGCTTACTGTGGTACTAAATTTGCGGTTCATGCGATTACTGAAAACATCCGCGAAGAAGTGGCAGATGATAGCGTACGCATGATCACGATTGCACCAGGTGCGGTAGAGACAGATCTTCTTAGCCACACAACTAACGAAGATATTATTTCTGGTTACCAAGAGTGGAAAGAAGGCATGGGTGGTGCAATTGCTCCTCAAGATATCGCTAATGCCATCAGCTACGCTTACAGCCAACCACAAAATGTCTGTGTACGTGAAATCGTGATTGCTGCGACTCGTCAACCTGCATAATTTTTTGCAACCGACATAAGCTTTTACTTATCGCTGACCTTGTGTATTCACAGGTCAGCTTTTTTGTTGTTATAGTTTGATGACGCCACTTATTCGGCTCGACTACAGGTCATCAATTTATATGAGACAAAGAGTTCAATTTTTCGATTTATTGCGATGTGTGGCAGCGATTGCTGTTATTGCCATTCATGTACTCGCCCCTTACCGTTCCGAGTTAGGTTCGATTCCATTCGACCAGTGGTTAACGGCGGTGAGCATTAATAGTGTGAGTCGTTGGGCTGTCCCAGTGTTTATTCTTATCACTGGTGCATTAATGCTGAGTGATACACGCCCTTTTGATGCGAAGTATTATGTCAAAAGACGCTTAGGAAAAGTGCTGCTTCCTTTTATTATTTGGTCTCTTTTCTACACTTATCTTTCAGGCTGGTCGGCTGCAGGGTTTGATGGTGCAGTGAGTTGGGATGTACTGCTTAATAGTTACCACCATTACACTTACTACCATTTAGGCTTCTTTTACTACTTTATTCCACTCTATTTTGTGATCCCATTCCTGCAGATCTTCGTCAGGAAAACAGACGACTCCGCCATATATGCGTATACCGCAATATGGTTACTGACCACCACGCTATTTCTATTTCAAATTGATGGCCCTTGGAGTCACCAGTTATGGCTTTATAGTGGGTACTTACCATTGGGGTATCTGCTGTTTAAAAAAGTGCCGTTAAATAAAATGACCCTCTTCCTTTCGGTAGCGCTAGGGATCATTGCTTTGGTTGCAACGATTGCAATGGTGGTTTCAGGAAGTATCACTGCTGAAAAATATACGGTAGGGCGCTGGTTATCTTACAAAACGCTGAATACGGTTTTAGCGGCGAGCATGGTGTTTGTGGTGTGTCGTTATTATGGTGAAAGGTTATCTCAGCGTAGTCATCAAGTGGTGAGTTTCATTAGCCAACATAGTTTAGGGATTTATATTCTCCATCCGATTTTTTTATGGCCGATGAAAGCGTTTAACTGGCATCAAGGCCATCCTGCTTGGGTTATCCCTCTGTGGGTCATCATTGGAGGCGCTGGTGCCTTAGGGTTAAGTTGGTTGTTGTCTCGTTCAGCCAAAACGCGCTGGTTATTACCATAGATAGCGAGTGCGATTAATAAAGGTGCTTAGCTTTCTCTCTGTTTCGCAAAATGTAGAAAGCGAGTTCCTTGGTATGTCATCGCCCCTTTATCCCCCGGTTGAAGTGCATGAAAGTAGTGAATGCCAACTTGAAATTCTCGTTTTAATCCCATGCGGCCTCGCTGTACATAAATCCAATACTCTTGGTCATCTTCTCCTGGCTGAGCGTCTTCTATCTGAATGGATTGCTTATCAAGAATCGTTACATTCGCAGTTTGTTCTGGTGCATTCTCACCTTGAATATGTTGTTGGTAGAATCGACTGAACCCCCAACCTGCGAGGATAGCTAAAGTAATAAGAGAGAGTAAAAGTGAGACTGGCATGGTGATGACCCCTATTGTAATAAGTCTATATTCTATATGGAGAAGTGCTCTGAAAGTCGGACTTTGATATTTATCTGCGATTTTACTTAGACATGGGGAGTTATTTTTCGGCTCACTTCACAATCTTTGGTGTGGTATATGCATCGTATTTACTCAAATTTACGCTTAAGTGCTCGAAAATGTGTTCTATTTATAGAAGAATGGAAAGTAGCTCGACTAGAATTATGATGAGTTAAGGAGAACTGCGATGTCTGATATTGAGAAAGTCGTCACGCGCACTCGAAAGATCGAGAAGCTGTTGAGAGTTCAATACCATGCCGATGGAAAGGGTTTGCATCAACTGATTACCAGTAGTGAAGAGAGGTTACCTCACGACGTTATCGGTAAGTTGAGATATATCGCGACGATTCGTAATAAGATTGTTCACGAGGATAATTATAAGCTTGATGACCGAAAACAGTTTTTATCGGTGTGTGATGAATGTGAAAGAGAGTTAACCCCGAGAAGTAGCCGATTCATTTGGCGAGTTGTGGTGTTATTGATGGGGCTGATCACTTTTGCAGCATTGGGTGTTTATTACTTACACTGGGATGAATTAATGAATCATCTTTCATAATAATGAGAATAAAACAAAAAAGGGACGCAATCGCGTCCCTTTTTGTATTTTTGATAGTACTGATTAGTACATCATTGGCAGTGTCATTAGGCCAACAACTACTGCGATCATTACAAGCCCTTGTTTTTGCGACGAAGAAATCATAACACTGCTCCTTTGTTTGGTGGATGTTCTCTATGTCTTTAACAATAGCATTACTTTGGTGGTTTGATCAACTAATTTGTTGTCAAGCTTTCGTAAATATACATTATCTACCCAGTAATCTTGTTTATATCCTTACTTTTTTTGTATTTTTGATGTGTTTTTTATTTGTGCGTTAAGTCTAAAAAACATACGCCAATGGTTTTAACTTGTTGTTTTTGTTGGTGGTATTTAGTGTTTTTATTGTGTTAATAGATGTAAAGTTTGCTTAATTGCGCTTTCCTTATCTGAATCTTGTTTTGGTCGGTAAATGATACTTTTGATTATTCCTGTTGGCTCTGTTTGTAAGGTGAGTGTCAAAAAAAAGATGCAATGACAATAAATCGTCATCAATTACATTGTTTTGTTGGCTCTGGATAGGTTGTGGAGTCTGTCTCTGTGTAAGTTGTTATTTTTGTTTTAACTATATGAAATTAATAATTATTTGTTGGGTGTTTCTGGTTTTTTTTAGGATTTCAAAGGACAAAAGTAGGCATGACCATGCTCGCAGATGGAGGTTGCTAGAGAGTAAGCGCTGTAATCGTTTGCTTTTGGTGTTTTACTTTAATTTTTGAGCCGAAGAGGCCGCTATAAAAGGCTTGAGCGTTGTGAGGAATACGCGGCTAGATTATTTATAAACTCGTAATGCCAATAAATACTTATTCACAATCAAGATCCAACTTTTTCTCTATATCGCTTTACATCAAATCATAGCTCCCTAGACTGACGGCGATGAATCATCAGAGGTAATGATATGTGGAGTTGGCTAGCTGTTAGCCTATCAGGCTATATTTGTATTTCGGCCGCTAATCGAGGCGAGCGAACTCACTCTTTAGCAGCGAAAGTATTTACGCTGTTGTTACTGATTTTGATTGTTTTGACCGAAGTTCAGACTCAAAGCACTGCGTTCTGGATGGTTTCGGGTTTAGCGCTCTTCATGTTCTCAGATGTATTGCACGTACTGACAGAAAAAAGAGTCTTACCTTTTATTGGCTTTCTGATTGCGCAAATATGCTATAGCAAACTATTTTGGTTGCAGCTTTCTGGCGATATTGTGTGGTGGTTACCTGCATTGTTGTTGGCGACCAGTATCGTGGCGTTTCTGTTGCTTCTTCCCCAACTTGATAGCTTTCTATTTCCAGCCACAATTATGGGGATTGTCTTAATACAGTTAAGCTGGGCGAGTGGAGAGTTGTGGTTGCTAGAACCCACGCTAGGGCATAGTCTTGGGTTTATTGGCTGTTTTATTCTTATTTTTTCGGGGTTAATGTTTGTTATTAACAGTTATCGAAAGCCGATAAGAGGTGCGAACTACTGGATATCAGGTAGTTATTTTCTTGCTCATGCGCTTATTGTGTCTTCTATCATTTTCTAAAATTAAACTGTGATAAATCAAAACAGAGCATTGATAATTCGCTATGCTGTGTGCCTCAAAATAGGAGTGAATAAAATGACTGAAGTTCATGGCCATAATGTGCTGAATTTATTAAACGAAACCCCAATGTCTAAAGAAGACCTACATGCACATGTTGCCGCTGAACATGGTCAAGATACTCGCTTTTGTACTTGTCAGCACAGCGACCTTACATTAGATGATCTGCTTGAGTTCCTACTATCAAAAGGAAAACTGGTGGAAGTGGATGGAAAACTGGCAACAAATACAGAGCGTGTTTGTCATCACTAATACGTTTTCATTCTAAATAGTATTCCCGCTTTTAGCATCGAAAAGCCAGAATTAGGCTGTTATACTGCGCCAATTCTGGCTTTGTGAGACTATCTTCATGGAAATCTTATCTGCTGCAACCATGTTGTTCCTTATTATGGATCCACTTGGTAACTTGCCTATCGTTTTATCGATCCTAAAACACTTAGATCCAAAGCGTAGAAGAATGGTTTTAATTAGAGAGCTTTTCTTTGCTCTAATTATTCTCATGGTCTTTCTATTTGCAGGTCAGGGGATCTTAAGTTTCCTTCATGTCCAGCCTGAAACATTAAGTATTTCTGGTGGTATCATTCTATTTATCATTGCGATTAAGATGATATTCCCGCAAGCAGGAAGCATTACTGGTTTGGCGGCGGGTGATGAACCTTTCATCGTACCAATGGCCATTCCCATGATTGCTGGGCCATCGGTTCTTGCATCTTTGCTTCTGCTTTCAAGTAAAGAGCCCGATAGACTTTTTGACTGGTCTATCGCTGTGTTACTCGCTTGGGGGGCTACTTTCTTTATTTTGATGTTCTATAACTTCTTCCATAAATTACTTGGTGAGAAGGGACTGAAAGCCATTGAGCGACTCATGGGGCTTATGCTAGTGATGATTTCAACTCAAATGTTCCTCGATGGTGTGAAGCTTTACCTAGGCTAGACTACGAATAGAGTGTATTGAATAAAAAAACGGAGCTCGATAATGAGCTCCGTTTTTATTTGGTACGATGAAAGATCACATCATATGTTTACGACGTATATCCAGCAGAGCGAAAATACCAAAGAAAAGAATCGACCATCGTTCCCAGCGACTCATTTTGACTTTATCGCCGAAAGCCCCAATGAAGATAAGCATTTGCAAGCCATGCATAATGAACAGAAAGGCCGTCATGATATATAGAGCAATGGCTGCTTTGCCTGGGAAAGGCTGAAAAATATTAAACAGCAATACAAACCACACAAAAGCAATAGACGCTTTCGCTAATAAAATTAGAATTTTCATTCAGTTACCCTTTCAAATAATCGATAGCAAACTTGGCCTGCGGTTTTCTCGCGGTGTAAGTTCCAATGCTGAGGTATCCCCTCTAACAGCAGCTCTTTTTCTGTCTCAATATAGATCATCGCGCCATCACTGAGCCAACCATTTTGCTCTAAAAGTGTAACGGTTTCTGTCAGTAAGCCTTTATGAAAGGGAGGATCAATAAAAACCACATCATAAGGGGTACCTGATTGGCCTAAAAAAGCTAAAGCATCGGTTTTTACTGCCGTTATGTTATTGGCTTTCAACGCGGTGATGTTAGTCTTAATCTGTTGGAAAGCCGCAGGGTTTAACTCCAATAAGGTCACTTTGTCTGCTTGACGAGAGGCGGCTTCAAAACCTAGCCCTCCTGAACCAGAAAAAACATCCAAGCAGTTAGCATGTGGGATATCTTGTGCTAACCAATTAAATACCGTTTCTTTCACACGATCGGTCGTTGGTCGTAGACCTTCAGCATCATGGACAGGAAGTTTTCTGCCTCTCCATAAGCCACTAATGATACGCACAAAGCCAGTTGAAGGCTTTTTTTGTGATGTGTTTTGCTGACGACGTCTTACCATAGATTTTTTGACCGCTAATAAAGTGATACTATACCGAGCCCCATGACATTGGAGTGGGTGTTAAACAAATTTGTAATGGTGAAGTGTAGCAAGCTAAATGAAAAATTTTCACTGCTTTATCATTTTTCTTTGTCGAAAAGGCAGAGAGTTGTAATTATTTAAGTAGATCTAGGAAGCTCCTCAGATGACAGAAAAAAAGAAGCGCGGATTACTCTCGTGGCTTGGCTTTGGTGATGATGATCAAAAAGCCCCAGTAGAAAAGCAAGAGATTGAACAGTCAGCATTAGAACAAGAAGCCGTTGAGCAAGAACTTGCCCAGCAGGAATTGGTCGATGAGCTTAAAGAAGAGGTTTCTGAGGTTGAAGAAACTACACAAAATAGTATTGAAGAAGAGACGACTGCAGATAATGCTGACCTAGCAGAAGCAGAAGCAGAAGCAGAAGCAGAAGCAGAAGCAGAAGCAGAAGCAGAAGCAGAAGCAGAAGCAGAAGCAGAAGCAGAAGCAGAAGTCAGAGTTCAAGAGCAAGAGAAGCCAACAGAAAGCTTTTTTGCACGCTTAAAACGCAGCTTAAGCCGCACGAAAGCCAATATTGGTGCTGGGTTCTTTGGCTTGTTTAAAGGCAAAAAAATCGACGAAGATCTTTTTGAAGAACTCGAAGAACAGTTACTTATTGCTGATGTGGGAATGAACACCACAGTAAAAATTATCGAAAACCTAACGGAAAAAGCATCGCGTCAAGATTTGAAAGATGGTGAAGCGTTATATGGCCTATTAAAAGAAGAGATGTCAGACATCTTGACTCAAGTCGACCAACCACTAGAAGTGGATACCACCAAAACACCTTACGTTATTTTGATGGTGGGTGTGAATGGTGTTGGTAAAACCACGACGATTGGCAAACTTGCGAAACAGTTCCAAGGCCAAGGTAAAAAAGTCATGCTTGCGGCGGGTGATACTTTCCGAGCGGCAGCCGTTGAACAACTGCAAGTTTGGGGTGAGCGTAACGACGTTCCTGTGATCGCGCAACATACCGGAGCAGACAGTGCTTCTGTTATTTATGACGCCATTGAAGCGGCGAAAGCGCGTGGTGTTGATGTTGTGATCGCCGATACCGCTGGTCGTTTACAGAATAAGAGCAACCTGATGGAAGAGTTGCGTAAGATTGTTCGAGTGATGAAGAAAATTGATGATTCAGCACCGCACGAAATTATGCTAACCCTTGATGCGGGTACAGGACAGAACGCAATTAGCCAAGCAAAGTTGTTTAGTGAAGTTGCGCCAGTAACCGGTATCACATTGACTAAATTGGATGGCACAGCAAAAGGCGGCGTTATCTTTGCGATTGCAGACCAATTCCAGATCCCTATCCGTTTTATTGGCGTGGGTGAAGGCATTGACGATTTACGTCCGTTTGAAACTCAAGATTTTATTGAAGCGCTATTTAGCCGAGAAGAGTAATAGTTCGCCGTTAATGGTGACTAACTTGTAAGAGGATATATTCGGTGATCAAATTTCAACAAGTGAGTAAAGCTTATCGCGGTGGGCGACAAGCATTGCAGAAAGTGGATTTTCATTTACGTCGCGGTGAAATGGCGTTTTTGGGGGGGCATTCTGGTGCAGGTAAAAGTACCTTGTTGAAATTGATCTGCGCGATTGAAAGACCAACTGATGGCAAAATCAGTTTTAATAATCACGACATCACGCGAATCCCAAACAAAGATATCCCTTTTTTGCGTCGTAACATTGGTATTGTCTTCCAAGAACACCGATTGTTAATGGATCGCAGTGTATTTGAGAACGTCGCGCTACCAATGCGAATTGAATCTATCTCTGAAAATGAGATAAAACGCCGAGTGTCGGCAGCATTAGATAAAACCGATCTATTGGATAAAGCGCGTTGTTTGCCAAGCCAACTGTCTGGTGGTGAGCAACAGCGCGTTGGCATTGCACGAGCAGTGGTTAACCGACCAACGCTACTATTGGCCGATGAACCTACTGGTAACTTAGATACAGAACTTTCCAGCCGAGTGCTTAAGCTATTTGAAGAGTTTAATCGTGCAGGTGTCAGCATTCTATTAGCGACGCATGATGTCAGCCTTGTGAATTCTCGACCTCAGTATCGTCACTTAGAGTTGAATCAAGGTTTTTTGAGTGAGGTCGAAGATTATGGCCGCTAATCGTCGTAATAAAAAAGTCCAAAATAAATCTCGAACGGGCTACCGACCAAAAACAGATGGTTTCATTCGCATCCACATCAACCAAGCAAAATCCTCATTTTCAGCATTGTGGAGCCGCCCTTTAGGCAACTTATTAACCCTAGCCGTTATTTCAATGGCATTGAGCATGCCAGCTTGTCTTTACTTATTGGGTAAAAATATTTCAGTTGCGGCACAAGATGTTACGGGCTCTTCGCAAGTGAGTGCTTATATAGAAGAAGGAATGCCAGACGCCCGGGTCATGGTGCTTAAAGATGAAATTGAACGATGGGATGTGGTGGCGGGGGTCGAATATATCTCTCCACAACAAGGCCTCAGTGAATTAAGTCAGTATTCTGGTTTTGATCAAGCGATCAGTCTGCTTGATGACTACGCCTTGCCCGGTGTCCTTGTTATTACTCCTAATGTGAGTGATAACACAGAAGTAAAAGGTATCGCTAAGCAGGTTCAAGCGAAACAAGAAGTGACAGATGTGCGTTTGGATGAAGATTGGTTGGCTCGGTTGAGTGCCATTCAGACGTTAGCTACGGCAATCGTCATTGCATTAACGATTTTGATGGTTGGTGCCGTATTTTTGATTGTAGGTAATACATTACGCTTTAATGTATTGGCGAATAAAGATGAAATCCAAACCATGAAGCTTATCGGTGCGACTGATAGCTTTATATTACGCCCATACCTTTATTCAGGAATGTGGTTTGGTCTGTTAGGTGCGGTAAGTGCGTGGGTATTAACCGCATTAATAACCGTATTACTTAACAGTACTGTCGCCGATCTTGCTCGGCTTTATGACAGTCAATTTCGATTAATAGGCTTGAGTTGGGATGAGTCCTTATTGTTGCTCATGCTTGGGACGTTACTCGGTTGTATGGCTGCGAAGCTTTCTGCACAAAGGCACCTAAAAGAAATTGAACCTGTATAAGTGAATGGGGTCATATTTAAGCAATAAGTAAGCTCTGTGGTTTATTTATTGACTTGTATCAGGGGAAAGTTTATGCATAATAACTTCCCCCAACTTGAATCCTGTTCATTTTAGGTTCAAGATAGGCGGTTAGAATACTCAATCGATGTAAGTTTAATCGATTCGAAGTAGGTAATACTCCAGATCAGAGATTGATGAGGAATTGAATGACAAAGCAAGCATACCCAATGGCTCTAGTCACACAAGACAGTTTAGACAGCTATATTCGTTCTGCTCACAGCTACCCAATGCTGACACCAGAAGAAGAGCGCAGTCTAGCTGAGCGACTACATTACAAGGGTGAAATCGATGCAGCGAAAGGTTTGATCCTTTCTCACCTTCGATTTGTTGTCCATGTGGCTCGTGGTTATTCCGGTTACGGACTGCCAATGGCCGACCTTGTCCAAGAAGGTAACATCGGTTTGATGAAAGCGGTAAAACGCTTTAACCCAGAAGTGGGCGTCCGACTGGTCTCTTTTGCTGTTCATTGGATTAAAGCTGAAATCCATGAGTATGTATTACGTAACTGGCGTATCGTAAAAGTAGCAACGACAAAAGCTCAGCGTAAATTATTCTTTAATCTACGTAAGTCAAAAAAACGCTTAGGTTGGTTTAATAATGGTGAAGTTGAGACGGTAGCGAAAGAGTTGGGTGTCGACCCTTCTGAAGTTCGTGAAATGGAATCTCGCTTGGCTGCTCAAGATCCAACGTTTGAAATGCCTTCTGACGATGATGATTCAGCTTCTGCTTATACTGCTCCTGTTCTGTATCTTGAAGATCATGCTTCAGATGTTGCAGAAAACATTGAGGCGGATAACTGGGAGTCGCATACTAATAACCGCTTAGGGCTCGCTTTGGCTACTCTTGATGAGCGCAGTCAGCATATCGTGCGATCTCGTTGGTTAGAAGATAATAAATCGACCTTGCAAGAGTTGGCCGAAACTTACAGTGTTTCTGCCGAACGAATTCGCCAACTAGAAAAAAATGCCATGAAGAAATTGAAACTGGCGGTTGGAGAGTTCTAACGACCTCAAACAAATATTATGAAAAAGCCGAGATCATTTGATCTCGGCTTTTTTGTGGGTGATCGAAAATAAATCGAAATAAGATCGTATATGACAACTTTACCTGTGGGTAAGTCTGTGGGGTAATTCTTCAACAGTAGTGAAAAAGCAGGGTGTATCAAGGCAGGAGAGCGGTTTGTCTTGTGGGGATACTTTCCATCTTACACACAAATAAATAAGGATCATTACTATATATAGTGGATCTAATTTGTAGGTAACACTTTATCAACGCAATCCACAGCTTTATCCACAAACGATGGTTTTTTGAACGTTAGTGGATAACCCTACTGAGTGTCTGTGCTTGTTTGTCTTGGGATAGGTTACAATGACTAAATAATAATTAGCCTAAGAGAAAGTCAATGGAACAGTTTCAACACATTAATGTTCAAGATGCCAACAACCTGATAGATCAGAAAGGCGCTCGCCTTGCCGACATTCGAGACCCACAGTCTTTTGCTGTTGCTCATGCGAAATCGGCTTACCATTTGACCAATGACAGTATGGTTTCCTTTATGGATGAAGTAGAATTTGAACAGCCTATTTTAGTTATGTGCTACCACGGAATTAGTAGCCAAGGTGCGGCACAATATCTAATTAACCAAGGCTTTGAACAAGTTTATAGTGTCGATGGTGGGTTTGAAGCTTGGCACCGTGCACAGTTACCAATAGAGAATCACTAAATGATAAGACTGATCACATTAAATAATCCTCGAGTTGCCCAATCGTTCATTGATTATATGGCAACGCGTCAAATTGAAGTTCAGATGATGCCTGAAGGAAGTGGTCAGTTTGCATTGTGGCTCAGGGATGCGCAATTTCAAATTGAGGTCGAATCTGAACTGAATCAATTTTTGCAAAACCCTCAGCAGAGTAAATACCAAGCTGCATCGTGGGATGTGGCTGAAACGAGAAAGAACGTACTACATTATCCAATGCCAAGCATGCTAGCCATGATAAAAGCAAAGGCTGGACCTTTTACTCTTGTGATTATGCTGACTTGTATTGTCGTTTTTATTTTGCAACAAGTTGGTTTTGGACAGCAGATATTCTCTGCTTTGCATTTCCCCGCAATTGAAGGACAACAATGGCAAATTTGGCGCTGGTTGAGCCATGCTGTATTGCACTTTTCTGTCATGCACATCGCATTTAATGTTCTGTGGTGGTGGCAACTTGGCGGCGATATTGAGAAAAAGCTGGGTGCGTTCAAGCTCGCCCAGATATTCGTCATTTCTTCCGCTTTATCAGGAGCAGGGCAATACTGGATTGAAGGGGCTAATTTTGGTGGGCTCTCAGGGGTTGTGTATGCATTGGTTGGCTACTTATGGGTCTTTGGCACTCGTGCGCCACATCAAGGTTTATCGATTCCAAAACCAATAGTGGGGTTCATGCTGGTATGGCTCGTTCTGGGGTTTGTTCAACCATTTATGGCGATAGCAAATAGTGCACACTTAGCAGGTTTGCTCAGCGGTGTTGTTCTTGCCTACATCGACAGTGCTAAATATAAGAAAGCGTAATAGCCTTTCTGTTGGGTTTGAATATAAAAAAAGCGACATGAAGTCGCTTTTTTGGTTCTTTCATCGGTATAGACCTCATTGGTCTAGAGCTTATTAATAGATGGTTTATTAATAGAAAGCTTTACTGGTGACGCGTTTTATTGATAAAGATATTTTGTGAAAAGTAGATCGGCGATTAACGTTTTTCCCGTTTCAGGGAGTAAAATCGTATTTAGGTGATCAACTAACACTTTTCTCAAATCTTCACGTCCTGAGAGTGATTTTACGGTATCTTCTGATTGTTGGCCAAGTAGCTCAATAACAGCATCACGAATTAATGGTTGGTGAAGCTCCACCGTCGCTAAGTCTGCTGAATTAGCGACCATGATATCGATACGAACTTGAATATAGCCAAGCTTCTTACCTTTGGTATGAAAATTGGTTGTTAGATCCGGTTCTAATGTAAAGTAAGCCAATGTTGGAGCCGCTTCTTCTTCCGCAACGGTTGGGAGCGACATAAGAACGCTGAATGCGAGAAGTATCTGGGTTATATAACGTTTATACATAGTGCTAACTTTTCTTTCTCTTATCTCGATATTCGAAACGCCTTTGTCTTGGTACAATGGAGAGTCAAAAATTTATAATAAACAATATGGTCAGAGTGACCACTCATTGAAGCTTTATTGTACGATATAAAGCCACTAATTGAATACTAGTATGAATCAACTTACAGCACCTTATCTATCTTATTTATTAGAGGTAGAGTGGCAAAAAATAGAAAATTTCGTGTTCCCGAGTGAATTTGCCAAGCAATGGCTTTTAGAGCAAGGATCACTTTCACGTCGATTAGGTGAACATTGTCAGAATTTGACGGTTGAACTGTTACATAACCAGATTGTTGATATGTCCGTACTCAAGGATGACGAAACGAGCTTATTATCTCCTCAAGAATGTTTATTACGAGAAGTGGTGTTGAGTGGTGATAAACAAGCTTGGGTTGTAGGTCGAACACTGATCCCACGTTCAACATTGATTGATCAGCAGTATGATTTAGCAAGGCAAGGGGATATCCCATTAGGGCTGACCGTGTTCAGTGCTGATGCCGTTAAGCGTGATGGCTTGCAAGTGGGAGTTATTATGACTCCTGATGGTCCACTATTGGCTCGTCGCTCTCGGTTATGGATGAACCATAAGCCGATGCTCGTGGCTGAACTATTTTTACCGACATCCCCAATTTACTCTAAGGAGAGAGTGTAAATGACAGCATCGAAAGCTCGCGCCTATTGGCAGTTGATGCGTATGGACAGACCGATTGGAACCTTGTTGCTCTTATGGCCGACCCTTTGGGCATTAATTATTTCAGCACAAGGCATCCCAGATGTAAGCGTGCTTGTGGTATTTGTCGCAGGTGTGATTCTAATGCGTGCTGCTGGTTGTGTGATTAATGATTTTGCCGACCGCAAAGTCGATGGGCATGTAAAAAGAACCAAGTCACGTCCATTACCCGCAGGAAAAGTGAGCTCGAAAGAGGCGGTAGGGCTGTTTTTAGTGCTCGCAGTGGTCTCTTTTCTGCTGGTATTAACCATGAACCCACTCACCATTCAGCTCTCTTTTGTCGGGCTTGTGTTAGCGTTCATCTATCCATTCATGAAACGCTTTACCCACTTACCACAACTGTTCCTCGGTTTGGCATTCAGTTGGGCGATTCCTATGGCTTGGGCTGCACAGTCTGGTGAATTACCGACGTTAGTGTGGTTTGTCTTTGGTATTAATGCACTATGGACAATTGGCTACGATACTCAGTATGCCATGGTGGATAGAGATGATGATCTTAATATCGGCATCAAATCGACGGCTATATTATTCGGTCGTTTTGATAAGATGGCGGTAGGTTCTTTTCAGTTAATATCGCTAGCGATGCTGATTGTGCTGGGTAACTGGTTAATGCTAGGGGCGAGTTATTATTGGGCATTGTTAATCGTTGGCGCTCTGTTTGTCTATCAGCAGCACCTAATTCGTCATCGAGATCGTGATCTCTGCTTTCAAGCTTTTTTGAATAATAACTATGTCGGCATGCTTGTCACATTGGGTTTGTTTATTGCTTACTGGTAACCAAAAGCTATAGAAAGATAGAAAGATAGAAAGATAGAAAGATAGAAAGATAGAAAAAAGGCATCCCTCGGTAGGATGCCTTTTTGATCATGGTGTTACCAACGCTCACTTAAGCGTGGTAAGCACTTTCTTGAATGGTTAGGCGTATCTCTGGGTAAAGCATAGAAAACAGTAGATTAGAGAATTCACGCGTTTTCTCTAAGTCACAGTTACCATCTTGGTCGAGATAATCTTGTTCTTTCAATGTATTGAACATCGCAGAGAACACGCCTTTATCGAAGAATTCTGGTGCATTGATACCGTGTAGGCGACCTAAGCGCTGAGCGATATCTTGGCTCTTCTGTTCTAAATCTGATTTACCTAGCTCAGGGTTTGATACCAATAAGTTCATCGTAATCGAGTAGCGTTGTAGCGTTTCTGTAATTGTGCGTCCTAGCAGCATTAACGTCTGGCTATTTGATTCATTGATTGAGATGACATCGTCATCAATCGTGAGCATTTTCTGTTGAGAAAGTTCATTCACAATCGCCGTGACTACGCCATCTAACTGCTCATCTTCATAGCTTAAGAACAGCTCTTTCTTTAAGAAAGGATAAATGTTCGCAACATTCTCTTGGACTTGTTGAATCGATAAGTGGCGATGACGAATCAACATCTGTGCAATGAGCGAAGGCAAGGCAACTAAATGAATGATGTTATTGCGATAATAAGTCATCAAAATCGACTGGTTGCGATCGAGTGAAATGATGTCACCCATGCTGTCAGATTCGATAACAAACTTATTCAGTGACTCCGCGTGTTTCACTAACTCAGCCGCACTCTCACTTGGAATTGTACTGGTTGCTGAGTAAGGAATATTTCTTAAGATCGATAGATAACAGTCAATCTGAGAGATCAATGAATCACGAGATAATGCACGCTGACGAGAAGCCAATAGAGCGGTGGCACATAAAGTTAACGCGTTGGTGGCAGCAGCATCATTGATATGCGTCATCATCTTAGTGGCAAGTTGATTAACCACAGGGTTTAGCCATTGTGGTTTGGTTGTGCCCATCGCATCAATATCTTTATTCCACTCAGGAGCATGTTCATTTAGGTATTGATTCAGAGGAATTGGCTCACCAAAGTTCACGTACCCTTGGCCGAAATTACGCAGTTTACGAATGGTTCGTAGAACTAAACTCGCATTCTCTTTCTCTTTGCGTTTACCGCGTAGCTCTTTGGCGTAAGTGCCCACTTCCATTACGTGCTCGTAGCCGATGTAAACCGGAACTAACGTAACAGGGCGATCCAATCCACGGAGCATGGCTTGAATCGTCATCGCAAGCATACCTGTTTTCGCTTGCAGCAAGCGGCCAGTACGAGAGCGTCCACCTTCACTGAAATATTCGACAGAGTAACCTTTAGTGAACAACTCTGCTAAATACTCACGGAAAATAGTCGAATATAATTTATTGCCTTTAAAGCTACGGCGAATAAAGAACGCGCCACCACGGCGGAAAATAGGACCCGCAGGGAAGAAGTTTAAGTTAATACCAGCGGCAATATGTGGTGGAACCATACCTTCATGATAAAGCACATAAGAAAGTAGTAAGTAGTCCATGTGGCTGCGGTGACAAGGAACATAAACGATTTCATGTCCATCTTGTGCTAAACGACGCACGGTTGCCGCATTATTAATATTCAGACCTTGATAGATTTTATTCCATACCCAGCCCAATATTTTTTGACCATTTCGGATGAGCGAATATGAGAAGTTCGCAGCAATTTCATCCATGATCGCTTGGGCTTCTTTGCGCACTTTCTCTATCGGGATGTTTTTGGCTTGTGCTTCTTCTTCAATCGCTTTTTCAATAACCGCTGATTTCAGTAAGCGATCAAACAGCACCATGCGATTAGGTAAATTAGGGCCAGATGCTGCCAGTTTTTGGCGAGAAAAGTGAATTCGAGCCACTCGAGCTAATTTGTGCGCGATAGTTTCGTCGGTGCCGTGGGTATCTGCCATATGGCGTAGTGATACCACAGGGCTAAAGCGAACGAGGCAGTCTCGGCCAGATACGATAACGGCTTTCGCTTTTTGTAAACCATTCATCGCTTGCAAGTACGGCTTCTGTTTATCTTCTTTACCTGGCTTGCGACCCCAAAGTACCGTCGCAGGGATAACCTGTACGTCTAACTCAGAATCCAAGCTATGTAATTTTAGTAGCTCTGAGAATAACGAAATTGAATCACTTGGAACATGCTGATCATTTTGAACAATCGTAGGTCGTGATGAGATAAACACAAAACGTTTAAAGGATTGGCCATTGATCTCTAAAGGTGAAAGTGGATCGGGTAGCCCGAACTCTAGAGCATGTTTTTGAAGAGTCAGTAGGTCGACACTGGAGCGAAAAGGCAATGCATAAACAATGGGTTTATTGATATCAATACTATGGTCTTCAATAGGATTTGAAGGAATAGCCGTTCCTTTTACTAATAATGACATGGGTAATTTTAGTAATGAACGTGAGAAAGAGTGCCCTGAAGACATAAAGGTTCGCAGCCTCGAAAGTTATAAAAAATACATAGGCGTATCTTTACTTTCAACCACATAAGACAGAAAGGCTTAGGAAAAAAATAGAGATAGGCATAAGCGTTAAATTTAAGCGATGCAAGAATACCAGAAACTGGTCTAACCTTTTAATGGTATTAGTCATGTGAGCATCAATTAATGTAAAAGTATTCACTCACTAAATTTAAGTATACGCGATAACGGGTTAAAAAATATTAAACCATCGTTCTAGAAGCATTGATGTTTAATCGGCTGAATGTATGAATAGTTCAGTCGTTCTCGCAATGAATGAAGAGATTAAAAGACTAAAAAAGAGAGGTTTTTCCTCGGTAATGATGCAGGAACTCGTGCGTCTTTATGAAACAAATTAAAAAACAACCAATTAGCTTTTCATTTCACCACTTACTGGATATACTCACAGTCAACTGTATAAAAAGACAGGTGACTTATGAAGCCGTTAACGCCCCGCCAGCAACAAGTTTTCGATCTAATCAAAAGTAAGATTGAAGAAGCCGGAATGCCACCAACACGAGCCGAAATTGCCCGTGAACTTGGCTTCCGTTCTGCGAATGCTGCAGAAGAACATTTAAAAGCGCTTGCTCGAAAACAAGCGATTGAAATCATTCCGGGAGCTTCACGCGGTATTCGTATCCTTCTGGAAGATGCCCCTGATGAGGGTTTGCCTCTCATTGGACAAGTTGCCGCAGGTGAGCCAATTTTAGCCCAGGAGCATGTGGAGACTCACTACAAAGTGGATCCTGGTATGTTCAAGCCTCAAGCGGATTTCTTACTGCGCGTAAATGGCGAAAGCATGAAAGACATCGGAATTATGGACGGAGATTTACTTGCGGTTCATAAGACACAAGATGTGCATGATGGACAAGTGGTCGTGGCTCGTGTCGATGAAGATGTAACGGTTAAGCGCTTAGAGCGTAAAGGTTCTACCGTACTATTACATGCTGAGAATGAAGAGTTCTCGCCAATTCAAGTTGACCTCACATCTCAACATCTTGCGATTGAAGGCATCGCCGTTGGTATTATTCGTAATACAGACTGGATGTAGTTTATGGGATTTATTCTCAATAACTTGCAAGTGTAATTGATATTCATTATCATCTTCTTTATGGTGACATAAGGAAGATGATGATGCCCCGACCAAATAAAAAAACTGACTCTAGTTATCAAATTCCAGCCAATTTGTTACAACCTCTTTGGCTTCGAAGCCGAGAAAGTTTAGTTGATAATGGACTGGTGTATGACCCTATCGCAGCCCAAGCATGTCAACGTTGCTATCTTGCTGCTGAATGCTTATCTGGGAATGTTGACCAGAAACAACTCCTTCATGCCACTCTTACTCAATTATGCGATGCACAAGTACTCCTGTTCTTACAACAATACCCAGATGCGTGGGTGATTAACGTTGGAGCTGGGCTCGATACTCGTTTTTATCGTATTGATAACGGTCGTTGTCATTGGCTTGAGCTGGATGTCACTGAAAACCTAGTGTGGCGACAGAAACTATTTCACAAGAATGAACGTTACCAATTGAGCTGTGGATCTGTGAATGATTTATCATGGCTCGATAAGTTGAACATTCCTGAGCAAGCCCCTGTGATGCTCTTGTGTGAACAAGCGTTGTTAGATTGTTCAGAAAAGCAGGTTGCCAACTTTGTACAAGCCCTAGGCCGTCATTTTGTTCAAGCTCATGCGTGCTTGGTTCTCGCGGGAGATCAAACCTCTTCCCGTATTGGTCAAGGTTTAGGTTCTAGTGATTATCAACACGGCTTTTCATCTCCTAGTGAGAAAGTACTGAATTGGCTGCCATGGGCGCAATGGATCAGACAATTTTCGCCACTCGATAAAAACTGCAGCCGTTGGAAATTTTGGCAGCGATGGTTATGCCGTTTCCCCTCATTAAAGCAGAGGTTAACCCCCGTTCTTATTCAACTTCGCTGGTAGGTGAGTTAGAGCCTTGCTTTGATGTCGCTGATTGTCGCGTATGAGATCACCGCTGAATGAGTAGCGGCTGAAATTCGACTAAGCTACACTCGCTCATCAACCAAAGAGGTGAGCGTGCAGAATCTATTCTTCCAAACTTTATCCAATCAAGCAGTACACAAACGCGTGTTGTTGCTTGCTATCCCAATGGTGTTATCCAATATCACGATTCCTTTATTAGGTTTAGTGGATGCCGCCGTCATTGGTCATCTTGAGCATGCTTGGTACCTCGGCGGTGTGGCTTTAGGTAGCATGATGATCAGCGTGACTTTCTGGTTACTTGGTTTCTTGAGAATGTCGACCACAGGACTTGCTGCTCAAGCATATGGCGGCGAGGATAAACGCCAACTGGCTTTGGTTTTTGTTCAGGGTGTTGGAATGGCATTGAGTTTTGCATTTATTTTCTTGCTATTACACAGCGTCGTCGCCGATATTATTTTCGCTTTTAGCGATGCGAGTGAACAAGTTAAGCAATACGGAGAGCAATACTTTTCGATTCGAGCTTGGAGTGCGCCAGCAGCGTTAGCTAATTTTGTCATTTTAGGCTGGTTACTCGGAACGCAAAATTCGAAAGCGCCTATGTGGATGGTGATTATTGCCAATGTCACTAATATTGCACTCGATATTCTTTTTGTAATGGGGTTAGGGTTAAAGGTCGAAGGTGCTGCCTTTGCTTCCGTTATAGCGGATTATGCAGGGATGAGTTTCGGTTTGCTATGTGTCGCTCGGGTGTGGCGACAAAAATCACTGCCTTCCCCAATGGCGATTTTGTCTCAAGCTCGTTCTGGTTTAAGCCGATTCATTAATTTAAATCGTGATATTTTCTTACGTTCACTTTGCTTGCAGGCCGCGTTTAGCTTTATGACCTTTAAAGGTGCGAACTTTGGTGATGAAGTGGTTGCTGCTAACGCGGTATTGATGAGTTTTCTAATGATGATCTCTTATGGCATGGATGGTTTCGCATATGCGATGGAGGCCATGGTTGGAAAAGCGATTGGAGCTAGGGATCGTGCGGAGCTAAATCAATCGCTCATAGGTACTTTTTTCTGGAGCTTGATCATCTGCGTTGGGCTGACCTTTGTTTTTGCTTTTTTGGGATCGCACATGATCCTGTTGATCACCTCTATCGGTGAGGTCCAAGAGCTTGCCAATACCTATTTACCTTGGCTTGTAGTTATGCCTCTCGCGGCGATGTGGTGTTTTTTGTTGGATGGTATCTTTGTTGGTGCAACGAAAGGCAAAGAGATGAGAAATAGTATGTTTATTGCAACCAGCGGCTTCTTTCTACTCTTTTTCCTTTTTTCTTCACTTGGTAATCATGCGTTATGGTTGGCGATGATCGGTTTTATGCTAATGCGTGGCATTGGTTTGGGAACTATTTTTATCTATCAATGGAAGAAAGGGACGTTTTTAGGTGATTTTGACATTAAGAGCAGTGTTGCCTGATTAATTAAATTTTATAATAAAGCGCCCTCACTGACGAGGGCGTTTTTATTTGAAGGAGAACTCTAGCGTTACATCAGCTTATAGCGACTTAATCCCATCGCGACCTAACCGATATCGGTTTGCAAATATGAAGGTTAAAATAAGCGATTCAGCCCATTTAATGCGGCTACACGATAAGCTTCAGCCATTGTAGGGTAGTTAAAGGTTGTGTTGACGAAGTACTCAATCGTATTCGCCTCTCCTTTCTGTTCCATAATAGCCTGACCAATGTGAATAATTTCCGCAGCACGCTCTCCGAAAACATGGATGCCTAAGATCTCTTTTGTTTCTCGGTGGAACAGTATTTTTAAGCTACCTAAATCTTTACCTGAGATCTGTGCGCGCGCTAAATGTTTAAACGCAGATCGTCCCACTTCATAAGGCACTTTTGCTGCGGTGAGCTCTTGTTCTGTTTTACCTACTGAGCTGATTTCCGGGATGGTATAAATGCCCGTCGGGATATCTTCAATCAGATGACCTTTCGCTTGACCATGAGTGATCGCTTGAGCGACAAAACGACCTTGGTCATAGGCGGCACTGGCTAGGCTAGGGTAACCAATCACATCCCCGACAGCGTAGACATGGTCTATCTCAGTTTGATAGTTTTGGTTCACCGCAATTTGACCACGAGAGTCCGCAGATAACCCCGTCGCTTCCAAATTGAGTTTATCAGTATTACCGGTTCGTCCATTGGCATAGAGAATACAGTCGGCTTTCATTTTCTTGCCAGACTCTAAATGGACGATCACACAGTCATCAGTGCCTTCAATTTTCTCAAAAGTTTCGTCGTTACGGATCACGACACCGCTATTCCAAAAGTGATAAGACAAAGCATCAGACGTCTCGTTATCTAAGAAAGAGAGAAGTCGGTCGCGAGTATTAATCAAGTCTGTTTTGACGCCTAAGCCACGGAAAATCGAAGCATATTCACAACCGATAACTCCCGCACCGTAAATGATGATGTGTTGAGGGTCATGCTTTAACGATAGAATTGAATCGCTGTCATAAATTCGTTCATGTAAAAAATCGACATTGTCGGGTTGGTAAGGGCGCGAGCCTGTGGCAATCACAAATTTATCGGCACTGTAGATTTCAATGGTTCCATCGGCTTGAGTGACCGAGATTGTGTGAGAATCAGTAAATCGGGCGGTACCAAATACCAAGGTGCATTGGTTTCGATCGTAGAAACCTTGGCGTAAGCGAGTCTGTTTATCAATGACTGATTTGGCATGACCAAGGATGTTAGAAAACGTCGAGTGAATGCTGGAGTTGTTATTACAGAATAGGGGGTTGTTATTGAATTCAATAATACGACTGACCGCATGACGCAATGCTTTCGATGGGATCGTGCCCCAATGGGTACACCCTCCTCCAACGCTGCTCTCCTTTTCAATAATAGCGACATTCAATCCCGCTTTGGTTAATCCCATTGCTGCCCCTTCACCTCCGGGGCCACTACCAATTACGATCACGTCAAAGTGATTGGAATGTGCCATAATTCATCCTTGTTATAATTATTAACATTGCTGTAGCGAGATTTTAACTGATTAGTGGTCTTGGTAAATGAAAAGCACCCCAGAGAGTGGATCGGATCACGCAGATTCATCTAATTCTCAAATTTGGTATGCGGTATGTCTCCAAATACAGAGTTGTCGATTGCAATTGGATCTCTGGGTGTATTAACGTCTTTGGGTTATTCAAGTGGGTGAATGTAAAGCTTAAATTACGTCGTTATTCGCGTTATATTAAACACTACACATCATTCAATGATAACCAACAGAAGACCTAGTTAACTATGAAGTCCATGGGAATCCGCGCACAGCAAAAAGAGAAAACTCGTCGCTCATTGATTGACGCTGCATTTAGTCAGCTGAGTGCAGATAGAAGTTACTCGAATTTAAGCTTACGAGAAGTCGCTCGTGAAGCGGGTATTGCACCTACCTCTTTTTATCGTCATTTTAAAGATATGGATGAGTTAGGCTTAACTATGGTTGATGAGGGCGGATTACTATTAAGACAGCTGATGCGACAAGCTCGTCAAAGAATAGTCAAAGAAGGCAGCGTGATCCGGACATCGGTAGAGACCTTTATGGAGTTTATCGAGAGTAATCCTAACGTTTTTCGCCTCTTATTACGTGAACGCTCTGGTACCTCATTTGAATTTAGAACTGCGGTAGCTCGAGAAATCCAACATTTTGCCGCAGAATTGACAGAATATTTAATTACCACTGGTATGAATAGAGAAGAGGCGATGACTCAAGCTGAGGCGTCGGTCACTCTTGTTTTTAGTTCTGGTGCTGAAGTATTAGATGTAGAAAAACATGAGCGAGAAGAGCTCGAAGAAAGATTGATTATGCAGTTGCGAATGATTGCCAAGGGCGCTTTTTGGTATCGCAAAGAACGTGAACGTAACCGATTAAAAGGCAGGATTGAATAATGTCGAATGAAAATAATGCTACAACTCGTAAGTCTGAAAAAAAAACGTTGGTATTAGCACTCATCGCGGGTGTATGTGGTGATGCTCTTTTGTCTTGGATGACAATGAGCGAAGTTTCGTTTTCTATTTTTCCACTAATTGCATTGGTACTATCTGTTCAGATGCTATACCAAGAGTATCTAAGCCGTCCTGTATCTGAAGATATTCCATTAGTTGGTTTGGCATGTTTCTTTGTCGGGATGTTTGGCCACTCCGCTTTCGTAAAAGCACAATATCCAGAAGCAGGCTCAAACTTTTTCTCGATTATGGTAATGCTTGTTCTGTTGGCTTGGGTCGGCAAGAAACTTGGCTTTATGGATCGTCCAACGGCTGAGTAAGTGATTTTTAAAATAAAAAACGAGCCGAAAGTGGCTCGTTTTTTTTTGCTTTCAATTCTGTTCTACGCTTTGCGCTCTAGGAACACGCCTGCTTCCATGTGGTGCGTATATGGAAATTGGTCAAATAGAGCAAAGCGAGTCACGTTGTGAGTTTCACTTAAAATATCTAGGTTTTCTTGTAGTGTCTCAGGGTTGCAAGAGATGTACATGATTCTCTCGTAGCTTTGAACCATCTTACAGGTATCGACATCCATGCCAGAGCGAGGTGGATCAACAAAGATGGTGTTGCAGTTGTAGCTCTTTAAATCAACGTTAGCTTGCTTCAAGCGACGGAACTCACGTTTGCCTTCCATTGCTTCTGTGAAGTCTTCAGCAGACATTCGGATGATTTGCACGTTATCGATATGGTTTGCTTCAATATTGTATTGTGCAGACACAACCGATGGCTTTGCTAATTCAGTCGCTAATACACGGTCAAAGTTTTGAGCTAAAGCTAATGAGAAGTTACCGTTCCCACAATACAGCTCAAGTAAGTCACCACTGCTATCTTGAGTACAATCGATAGCCCATTCTAGCATTTTCGTTGCAACTACACCGTTGGGTTGAGTAAAGCTATTTTCGACTTGTTGGTAGATATAAGGCTTGCCGTTTACGTCCAGTTTTTCGATGACATAATCGCGGTCTAATACAATTTTCATCTTACGCGCACGGCCAATAATGTTTAGATTGAACCCTTCATCATTAAGTCGCTGTTTTAAAGCTTTGGCGTTCTCGATCCATGCTTCATCTAATTGGCGATGGTAAAGCAGAGAGACTAAGATCTCACCACTGAGTGTTGATAAGAAATCGACTTGGAATAATTTATGACGCAGTGTCTCACACTCTTTCATGGCATCAGTAAGCAGTGGCATTAAATCATTTATTAATCGACTCGCTGCTGGGAATTGATCGACGCGATATTTCTCTTTAGTCTCTTGATTGAACATGACGTAGTAGAGATCGTCACCTTCATGCCAGACGCGAAATTCTGCACGCATACGATAATGCTGCTCTGGAGATTTGAAGACTTCCAATTCAGGCACGTTGTATTGAGTAAACATTTGAGTAAGGCGTTCAACCTTCTCGGCCAATTGTTCTTGGTAGCGTTGCGGGTTTACATCTAGAGTCGCCATGTTCATGCCTTTTTGGTCGCGTGCATTTAAATCAGAGCGCAGATTTTATTCAATCCCTCGCGCTTGTCCAGTGCTGTTGTGTAATCCGTCTAAATTGTGTCCTAAAAACTATAGCTTATGCCTATCTTTAACTAGACAAACTATCAATAGCTTAATACTATCCTCGCGAGCTGGTGCCATTTTAGATGTATAGATGGCCGAAAAGGGAATCTGGTGTAAATCCAGAACTGACGCGCAGCGGTAAAAGAGAACGAGTATTTGTCAAACACTGCACATAGGTTTGTGTGGGAAGTTAAATATAAGGTGGCCTATTGGCTGTGCTCTTAAGTCCGAATACCTGCCAGCAGCTGAGTCATATCGGATGATTTAGTCGGAATTTACGCGATTTAGGAATACAAAATGAACAAATCCCTTTTAGCGATCGCTGTAGCATCGCTGCTTACCCCTATCTCTTATTTACATGCCCAAGAAGCCTCTGCTGATGAAACCATGGTGGTGACGGCTAATCGCTTTGAGCAGCCTCTAAATGAAGTTATTGCTTCAACTACTGTTATTACCAAACAAGAAATTGAAGAGTACCAAGCAAAGTCATTGGTTGATGTATTAAAACGAGTGCCTGGAATTGAGGTTTCTCAAACGGGTGGCCGTGGGCAAAGTGCCTCTATTTTTATGCGTGGCTACAATAGTGATCATGTCTTAGTCTTGGTTGATGGTGTAAGAATTGAAACATCGGCAGGCAAAGTTAGCTTTAATCACTTTCCAATTGGCTTAATCGAGCGTGTAGAAATTATTAAAGGAGCTGGTGGCGCTTTATATGGTTCTGATGCGATTGCTGGTGTCATCAATATAATTACAAGCACACAAGATGCAGAAGAAAGAACATCTGTAAATATTGGTGCGGGTAGTGACAACCAGCGTGAAGCTAGCTTCTCGACAACAAAAAAAGTAGCGGCAAGCGGTACGCTTAAACTTGCTGGTGGTTTTGAAGAAACTGAAGGTTTTGATATTAAAGACCCTGCAACAGGGCTGGATTATGGATATGAAAGCAGCAATATTTTTGCTGGCTATTCGCATCAAATTTCAAAACAGTGGTTAGGTTCACTTTCTGTTCGTTGGTTTGATAGCTTGGCGGAGTACGATTCATTTGGGAAAAAATTTGGTTATACAGAAAACTTAAGTGTAACCGGAGAAGTACAATATCAAGGTGATAAACTCAATTCCGTGTTTCGAGTAAATCAACAGGGCATTGATTCCCTGGAATATACTTCTGCAGAAGGTAAAGATGGAGCGGGAACTAAGAAATTTATTGATCAAACTAGTGTTCAATTCCTCAATCTTTATGCAATAAACAATTTGGTTTCTCTTGGTGCCGGTGCGGATTGGAGACAAGAAAAGCTCAGTGATGATTCTGTTGGGTGGGGGTTAGACCCACTAGTCGGGGAGACTCAAAATACGACTGGTGTTTATGTTTCTGGTGATATTAAAGATGAACGCTTTCATGTAAACGCGAGCGTTCGTAATGATAAGCATGATAAATACGACAATTATACCACTTGGAGTTTAGGTGGATCTTATAGTGTCGCTAAGAATCATCAAGTGCGAGCAAATATAGGTACGGCTTTTAAAGCGCCTAGCTATTCTGATTTATCAAGCAACCCAGATTTGAAAGCCGAAGAGTCTATCAATCGTGAAATTGGATATAGTGGCCAATTTGATCTCATTGATGTTGATGTCACTTATTATAACAATGAAGCCGACAATTTGATTATCTGGTACCAAGGAAGCCCATGGTATGCCGAAAATGTAGATGCGAAGCTGAAAGGTATCGAGATTTCAGCTGGATTTGATACCGGATTTATTCATCACACGATAGTTGCTGAATTTAAAGATCATAAAGATTCTAGAGGCAACAAACTCGCTAAACGAGCAGATGAAAATTATAAATGGTTGCTAGATGCTTACTATGAAGATGTTGAGTTCAACTTAACTTACCTTTATACCGGTGAGCGATTGGGGAATCCTGATGAAACCAATATTTCCGGAAATATGCTGCCATCAGTTAGCCTTTGGGATGTGTCTGTTGGCTACTGGATCAGTCCTGAACTAATTGTTCGCGGTAAAATTGATAATTTAACTGATGAAAAATACCAAACGTCGCTGGGCTATAATGCTCCAGAGCGTCGGTTCTTTACTAATTTAAGCTATCAATTCTAAATATCTAAACCGCCTTCGGGCGGTTTTTCATTAGGGATAATTATGAAAAAGAACGTTGTCATTAGTTGGTCATCAGGCAAGGACTCAACTTTAACTTTAGAGAGACTAATTGAAGATCCAGATTATGATGTGGTTGGCCTCTATACAACATATGTTGGAAACCTGGTTCCCTTTCAAGCAACACCAATCGCTGTCGTTGAGATGCAAGCCCATCTTATTGGTTTGCCTCTAATCTTAATAGAGCTGCCTGAAGTCTTTCCAAGTAATGAGGTATACCAATCAGCAATTGTTGATGGTTTAAAGCAAAGCTCATTAGACATTCAAGCCGTAGCGTTTGGGGATATGTTTTGTAACGGTATTGCCGAATACAGAAAAGAATATATTGAACCTGCTGGCTGGGAATGCGTTTTCCCACTGATGGGTACACCAAGCGAAGAACTTGCTGAAGAGATCATTCAACGTGGTATTCAAACATTTATCGTGACGGTCGATGGCCAGCATTTAGCGAATGATTGGTGTGGAAAAGCGTATACAAAGGAATTACTGAAGAACCTGCCAAGTTCGGTTGATCCATGTGGCGAAGATGGCGAGTTCCACACGTTGGTGACGAACGCTCCTTGCTTTAAAGGGAGCATTGATATTGTGCTACAAAATATCGATAGTGAAGGGCGTTTTAGTCATCAAAAATATTTAGCAACCTTGAACGAAAATTCGAGGTGATTGCCAAAATATTAGGAGCGAGTATTATTGCTGCGTATTTTTCTCGAGGCTGAAGCGTGTCTAAACAAAGTAAACGAGTGCTGGTTTTTGATTCGGGTGTTGGTGGCTTATCTGTATATCAAGAAATCAAATGCCTCTTACCTCAACTTGATTACATCTATATTTTTGATAACGAAGCTTACCCATACGGTGAGCTCGAACAAAGTGTATTAATACAGAGAGTCAAAGCTCTTGTGCTTGATTTTGTAGCCAAGCATGAGGTTGACCTTGTTGTTATTGCTTGTAACACGGCCAGTACAATAGTACTTCCGACTCTTAGAGAAGAGTTAACTATACCGATTGTCGGTGTGGTTCCTGCCATTAAACCTGCATCATTGCTATCAACCAAAGCCGTGGGACTTATCGCTACACCAGCAACTGTCACTCGAGAGTACACACATGATCTCATTAAGAGCTTCTCTCTAGATAAAAACGTAAAACTCCTTGGCTCTACAAGATTAGTTGATATGGGAGAAGAAAAGCTAAGAGGCGAAAGTGTCAATATCGATGAACTTGCGACGATTTTATCGCCTTTAGTTAATCATATTGATGTTGCGGTTTTGGGATGTACTCATTTCCCTCTAATTAGAGATGAGATTCAACAAGTGTTAGGGTCGAATGTTGTATTAATCGATTCAGGAAAAGCAATTGCGCGGAGAGTTGGAGAGTTGCTCGAACTCACCGAGATAAAAGAGAAAAGTCAGGTAGGAATGAATCAAATTTTTTGTAGTGCGCCTCCTATAAAAGAGGACGCACTAAATATTATATTGAATCAGCTAGGCTTTATTCCTGTTCAGCTTCATCAATTTCAGGATGTTTAGGGTCATTTGCAATACGTACTTTCAGAGTTCGCTGCATATAATCCTTATCATTTAATGCTGAAATAGCCGTTTGCACATCATTGCTTGCCATAACAACAAAACCAAACCCTCTACGTTTACCAGTACGCTTATCTTTCATTAGGCGTACAGCAAACACTTCACCCTGCTCAGAGAACAATTCGCGAACATGAGATTCGTTGGCTTTATAAGGTAAGTTACCTACATAAAGAGTTTTAGTTGATGGGTTTTGTTCAGGCTCACTTGCCGACTTGGTGCTTGAAAGATTAAGAATAAAAGCGGAAGCCAAAACACCGATAACAAAAGTTAGCGCAGGGGAAATAGCAACCTGCGAGAATACAATGCCACCTAGAACAACTAGAGCGACGATTAACAAGATAGATTTTTTTGAGTTCATATATGAATACTACATTTTAAGTAACGAAATAGACGCATCTACTATTAACATAATAGATACATGAATCTTACGTACATGCTTGACGTTTTTCCAACCCATTGATGTGATGCGTTTCAAATGTTGAAATTTTATTCGATAAACAATGGATTGTTTGTATTTTAAACGAACAGAAATTTTTTGCAAAAAAGTACTTGTCATAAATTCATTCATCTCTATAATGCCGCCTCACTGACACAGAACGAGACGCAAGTCACGATTCGAAATCAGTAGAGAAAATAAGTTTTTTTAAAAACATATTGACTCTTAAATTGGGAAGCGTATTATTCGCACCCCTAGCGACATGCCGAAAGGCAAGCTAGAAAAGCTCTTTAACAATTTAGACCTATCAATCTGTGTGGGCACTCGTTGATGATAATCAYTAGTTTCGCTTTGTCGAAACAAAAGATATCAATGAACTGAGTGACCAATACAAGTTCTTAGAACTTGGCACAGTCAATTCATTATCATTCTGTTGGAATGATAATAGCTTTAGAATTACATGTTTACTTCGGTAAATATTAGTTTTGAAGTCAGTATTCATTGAGCCGCATCTTAGGATGCAAAAAACTTTAATTGAAGAGTTTGATCATGGCTCAGATTGAACGCTGGCGGCAGGCCTAACACATGCAAGTCGAGCGGAAACGAGAAGTAGCTTGCTACTTCGGCGTCGAGCGGCGGACGGGTGAGTAATGCCTAGGAAATTGCCCTGATGTGGGGGATAACCATTGGAAACGATGGCTAATACCGCATAATGCCTTCGGGCCAAAGAGGGGGACCTTCGGGCCTCTCGCGTCAGGATATGCCTAGGTGGGA
>NZ_JAKJTJ010000034.1:0-54380 GCF_050337905.1 Vibrio clamense
TGATAAAACGGCTTTTTTGCTAATTGGGACGGATGGACAACAACGAAATCTAAAAGATGATCATATATGCAGTAGCAAAACGAATTGGTGGGACTGTAGGTTCTGGCGGGTCTATCCCTGCGGGGCTTAATTCGTATTATGCAATTTATGTTACGGGTTAACTTCTAAAAACGATTCTCGCGATGAGCATCTAAAGAGCCAGCAAGCTGACTCCCAGAATGAGCATATCCCTCGCCCACGTTTTGATTCAGTTAAGCAAAGCAAACCACTCAACATAAATTTATGCCAATAATACGCACCGAGATATCGGAGATGATTCGGCCTCAAATACAGTAAAACTTAGCACTATTGTTTCAATTGATTCGCAACAAAAAATTAAGTGACACTGTAATGTATTTTCAACCAAAAAAAGCCAAACACTATTAATGTTTGGCTTTGATCACTGGTGATTTACAAGCAACCTCTACAATGCGTAAGTTAACTTTCCTGGCGAGCGCGTTTTAATATTGGTAAGCGCCGCCCCTGGCATCTGCACTGTAGAAAACCAATATGGTTTGTGTTTATCTTGAAAAGCTTCACTTCTTTGCATCGCATCATAAATCGAAAATTTATGAGCCTGACCTAACGCTGCACCATAAGCACTTCGCTCTTCAATCTCAATATTTTCCAGATCTTCGATAATTGCATTTTTAAGATGAATCGTTGCCGGCTTCCACTCAATTTCATTCAACAAGCGTTCTGTTAAATTTTTATCCATTTTACGGATAACACTAGGCAAAAAGATCAGTGATGGTTGAATATCAGCACAAGCATAGTATTCATCTTTTAGACCTACTTCTCGATATTTAGTCATGACATAAACCAAAGCATCCTCAAAAACCTGGCTACAAAGGTTACTCATCACAAACATACTCATTGTCCGCAATGTACCTAACAGAACCCCAACTTCGGGACATTTAACATCCGTTTCTTGTAATCGCATACGAGTTACATTTGAAGTAACAACTAAATGTTGCCACATTTTGGGTGCCATATGATTCGTATTTTTGTCTGACCAGCGAAGTAATGGACGAGCCATTAAGACCGGGAACAGAAGACGACAATTGTCGATTCCAATAAGTCCCAATGCTGTTTTAGCATCAACGATCCCTTTAGAACTATTTGATAAGCGTTCTGAACCTGACGTATTAACAAAATCAAGAACAGACGAACTAAGCTGATGGCTGTTGTCCAGAAGTTCCCCTAGCTTACGAAAACTCAGTGACGGTGAGTAGGCAAAAGATGCTAATTCACCAAAATCTGGTACACGTCCGAATAAGCGATTCATCTCATCTGATGCCAGTTTTTCACACATCATTCGTTCGGCAATCATTGAAACTTTATCGATAGCACTTTTTAATGTTTTTTGCTTCGTCGCTAGCTTCTCATCTTTCTCTTTTATTCTTGATTGCTCACATTCAAGTAAAATACGTTGATTGCGAGTTATCCGGTCATTTTCATCAAAAATCACATCATCACAGAAACGGTCTTGCAAGCTCAATCGCTTATCTACATCATTTTGGTCAACAATGTATTTAGGGTTAATCAGCCACTTTGCATATCGTTCTGACACTTCAGTTGTCACTCGATTTGCCATCTCTCGAGCCTGTGGTGTATAGCGTTTATTTGTTAGGAGCAATATTGCCTGTCCTTTTGCAAAAACTATCTTATGAGTTTAGCTCGAATCTGATGCTAAATGATAATTATGTAATAAGAGATCTTGGTTCAGAATAATAATCATATTTTAGCTAATTACCAGAGCTAACATTAAGAGTTTTCATCAATATAGTCATTATGTTGAATTACAGCAGAAATTTATGGGGAGATATGAAGATTCAGGTACTTCTCAAGGTAGGTGTATTTAAATTTAGTCCCTTTCTGAAGATATTTTTTACTCAGTTTACATACTTTGCTATCACCACTCGTCTTTACCGATCGAATCGAAGCCCGGCGCGAATCATACCTCATTTCAATCATGACATTACAATAGCCAACGTAACCATCTGTATGCTTTCTTACATGTTTTATAAGTTTTGATTTTATCTGTTTCGCTAGCGGGTTTCTCTCTGAGTCATCGGCCAATGAGAGGCTACTAATAAACATTAAACTTGCTAAAACACATACTCTCCAATACATGGCTACACTCTCCGATCCTATGAATTACGAATGTAAGCAGTATACGGATTTGTATTTACTCAGCGTTCAAAAATGCAAAACTTGAGAGTGTGATATCAAGATGGTGTAACAATGAAACCTAGTTACCATTAATCGATGGAGCCATTGAGTCATTTATTTGCTCTTCTTCTTACCGCTTGATTTGAAACCTTGATGCGGAAACACGTTTTTGATTCGCTGCTGTACTTTCTTTGGAACAGATTTGGAAAACACCAATTTCATCCCGGTTCTTTGACTATATACTTTTAGATCGCCATCAAAAGAGGATTTGTCACCAATTTCAACAAGATTGTGTTTAAATGATGGAGGCAAGTGCCCTTTTGTCTTTAAAATCATGCCATTTTTAAATGAAATTTTTAATACTGGGCGATCTACTGCAACTAGCCATAGGACCAAAATGGCTGCAATCAATATTACATACATCATATTAGTAACCTCAATTATTCAGATAATAATTTACTAAGATCTTCTTTTAAATTTGTAACTGTTTTACTTGCCTTTTCACTACGGGAAGCTTCACTCAATAAGTATTCTATAGCGTCTGATAAGGTACAACCTAGCTCACCAGCGCGTTGCGATAATTTTTCCCACACACGGTAATCCAAATCAATGGACTTCTTCTTTGTATGGATTTGTTCTGCATTAAAGTGACGTTTACGCTTAGCTCTAATCGCTTGTTTAAGCTTGTTGTCCAACTCCAACGCCATATGGTTTTCAATCCATTCAAGTACAAGCGTTGGCTCATGCTCTAGTTGTTTTAGTTGTGCTACAGCATGGTCAGCTTCGCTTGAATCAATGTGTCTAGTTATTGAGGCGCCATCTTTCCATTTTTTAACTAAATATTGCCATTTCCAGCCACATTCTAAGTTTTCAAGTTGCTGATATTTCATGTGTAAAGATCCCGTTGTTAGCTAGGGTGACAGCGTAACCCAAGGTCTTAATCAAAACAATATAATCAATGTCAAAAAGGGATTCAGATCGTGAATTAGATACTGCTATTACCTACTCACTTTTTTCTATATACTTTCGATCCTTTTTATTAAACAGTAATCTCGATGAATCAAGAAGATTGGCGTTTAGCCACTCCCCAGTATGAGCAGTTTCAGCCACTATTTGAGCAGTTTTTATCTATCAAGTCACAGAGCTTCCTAGATCTACAACCAAGGTTAAGAAGTGCAATTCAAAGATTCGATCAACTTTCTAATCTATCAAGAGTGCTACTTGTTAATTCCCCTGATAATGCTGTATATCGCGAACTACTGATCTCTAGTATTCGAGAACACTCGCTAGTTCCTAGCTCTTCACCAGTCATATGCGCTGAAACGCTAGATATAGAGAGTCTGTTTGATCATTATTCAGTTTCCAACTCGGAAGTTTCTTTACTTGTCCCTGGCCTGCTCTCTCAAGCTGATGGCGGCTACCTTGTCATTTCAGCTAATTTGATTTTAGCAAATCCGTCTTTGTGGATTAAATTAAAATCAGCACTATTAGGACAACGTGTTCAAGCGATTAACAGTGCTCCAAAACAGATCACACAAAGCGTCGTGGAACGAACATTTGATATCAAGTTAATTGTTGTCGGTGATCGTGGTCAATTAGCCGATCTTGACTATTTAGATGAAGACATTCAATCCGGTTTTTGTTTATTTGGTGAAATTGAGATGGAGATGAAGGTTGAAACACCTCAATCTCTAGAGCTCTATTTGGGATATTTGAAGTGGTTAACTTTTCGATACCAACTACCTCAATTAAGTATTGATGCCCTACCTCGATTACTTACCGCAGGCGCTCGTGAAACGGAAGATCAAGAATACCTACCTGTTTGCGTAATTTGGCACAACACCATTCTGACTGAATCTGCGATTGAATCAAACCATGAAACCATCTCCTTTGAGCACATCGATCAAGCGATCGATCATAAAGCTTTCCGGGAAAATTATCTCCCGAACCGAGCTATCGATGACATTCTAGACGGACAAGTCATCATTGAAACTGAAGGTGAGCAAGTTGGTCAGGTGAATGGCTTAACGGTTATTGACGTTCCTGGGCATCCGATTAGTTATGGTGAACCTGCTCGTATTTCTTGTGTGATTCACTTTGGTGATGGTGATATCTCTGATGTTGAGCGTAAAGCTGAACTTGGTGGCAATTTACACGCCAAAGGGATGATGATAATGCAGGCCTTTGTCAGCAGCGCTTTAAACCTCGATGAACCACTTCCGTACGCAGCTTCTGTCGTGTTCGAGCAATCATACTGCGAAGTTGATGGCGACAGCGCTTCACTTGCTGAGTTATGTTCGCTTGTCAGTGCCCTGTCAGAGTACCCAATCAATCAACAGATTGCGGTGACAGGTGCTGTGGATCAATTTGGTCGCGTCCAAGCCGTTGGTGGTTTAAACGAAAAGATTGAAGGTTTCTACCGAGTATGCGAACACCAAGGCTTCACTGGTAAACAAGGCGTTGTATTGCCGAAGAGTAACCTTAAGCATCTTGCTTTACACAAAGATGTCGTAAATAGCATTAAGAATAATGAATTTCACATTTGGTCCGTATCGAATGTTGATGAAGCCATTCCGATCATCATGGATAAACCTTTCCGTGGAGATCAAGAAGACAGTGTGATCAATAAGATTGCAGAACGTATAGAAAATTTTGAAAGACACGAGCATCCCCATGGAATTGTGGATCGCATCAAGAACTGGTTTGCTTAGTACTGATCGGACTTGTTTAGCGTACACGTGTTCACTAAAATGCACGTATCAAAAATTGGAGTAATTGATAATGCAAAATAAACGTGATTCTTACACTCGCGAAGATCTTTTAGCGTCAAGCCAAGGAGAACTTTTTGGCCCAGGACGTCCTCAACTACCAGCACCAAACATGTTGATGATGGACCGTATTACAAAAATGTCTGAAACTGAAGGGGAATTTGGTAAAGGCTTGATACTAGCTGAGCTAGACATTACTCCTGATCTATGGTTTTTTGACTGCCATTTCCCAGGTGACCCTGTAATGCCAGGCTGTCTTGGCCTAGATGCAATGTGGCAACTTGTTGGATTCTTCCTTGGCTGGGTTGGTGGCGAAGGTAAAGGTCGCGCATTAGGTGTTGGTGAAGTTAAATTCACAGGCCAAATCTTACCTACGGCTAAGAAAGTAACTTACGAAATCAATATGAAGCGTGTTGTGAACCGTCGATTAGTTATGGGACTAGCAGATGGTCGTGTGTTAGTTGATGGAAAAGAAATCTACGTCGCGAAAGATCTAAAAGTGGGTCTTTTCCAAGATACCTCTAACTTCTAGTTCAAATGAGAATCTCATAAGTTTTATTAGCAGCTCAATTGAGCTGCTTTTTTATATGCGCACTTCAGCGTCAGGATTTAATTGTCTCTAATCTCTAACGCAGAAAAGACCCATAAATGAGTCTTTTCAAATCCTATAATTGTATGAAAGGTATTTTACTTATAGAGTCCCGATTGCTTATCGTCTCTGGCATCACGCCATCCACCTAGCCAATACGAACGAGAGTCCATCTGTTGATACGGGCAAGCTTCTTGAGATTTCCCATTTAAACCTGCTTTATATCCTTGAGATTGCGCTCGATCTAGGCGATCACGTTTTTGTCTCTTCATTATGCAGTCCTCTTACGATGATTCTATTTTCTTACATACAACGGGTATTTTTTAACACCACAATTAAGAGTTGCTCAAAAAACGTACTTTCTCAAGTTAAAAAAAAGCACAAATTCAAAAATGTGAACTTGTGCTTTAAAGTCGAAACTTATTTATTTTCTACGGAAACTAAATAAACCAAGCATTGTCAAAACGAGCCAGCCTAAACCTGCACCTTGGCGCTCAACCGCTGTTTGGTCATTACTTCGGACGTGAATATCATCTTTTGTTGCGTCTGAGATAGGAATCAGCTTCACCGCAACGATTTGTTCTTGAGTGTCACCACCACCGCAGTATGAATTATGTGACGTTGTATCGTATCCACCAGCAACTGAGCACTTAATTGCCGTCGCTGAAATTACGCCAGCATCGTTGATATCTGTTGCATCGATGACACGGAAAGCATTATTAGCCTCTGAAATAGTGAGATCGCCAGCAGTGTCACCATTGGTTAGATCATCCAACCACCACGCTTTATTATCGAAAATAGCTTGGCGATCAGAAACAGAACCTTGCGCTTGCGTCCCATAAGGATAAATAAACCCACGGTGTTTACGAGCACGACCGCCATCTTCACGGTTGGTTTCAGCGTCAATTTGGCCAACAATTTCATTGAAATTATTGATCGCACCCGCTTTTCCACCAGCGCCAGTAAAGAAAATAGATTCAGTGCCATTTAGCATCGTGGTAGTAGTTCCATCCGTAGAGTCATCATAAGTTGAAACAAAAATTTTATCTGGATACGCACCGCTATCTGCATTACCACTATTGTAGTGCTTCGCTTGTCCAAGAATAAGATGGTTTTTATTAATGTCGACTGCAGTAGAGTGAAGATAAACACTGTCGCTGGCAGTTCTTTGCACACCACTAATAGGCTTCTGAGTCCAAGTTGCTGCTGCTAAGTCTTTAGAAGTACTTTCGAACACGGTGGCATTCATGTACTGATCGTCGTAATTATTAAAGCCAACCGCAATGATCTTATCTGCATCGACATAAAATGAACGAAGACTTGCTTGTGCTAGCGCATCTTCATCTTTCTCTACACCACCAGCCGCCCAATCTAGTTCAACTGTTTTAGAACCGTTCCAAATAGCCGCTTTTGATGCGTAGTAAGCACCATTATCATTGGTTACTGCTGTCGAAACGCTACCAGCACTATATGTACCATCACTAAACCATGCTCGTGATTGATATGGTACATCAGTAAGAGTTAACGCATTCGGCGCAACCGCTTTGTTTCTTGTACCATCAATAATACTCTGGTTGCCTACAGGTTTCCCATCAGAAGTAAGAGCATTAATCACATTATTAAAGTTACTGTTTATCCAAGCACTTGCGTCGCCTTCAACAAAAGCTAATGCATTTTGTTCTTTGTTCAGTTCTTTACTGTAACCTTCCCACTCAACACTCGCCCAAGTTTTGCAGGTGTTATATTGTAAATAAGCATCACAGTAATCTTCAAAATCACCGGCTTCTTGAACATAGCTGAAGGAATTGTCCATCCCAAAAGGCGCTTCTTCACGGTAACTAATACCTTCTGCCCAATTACGGGTATCACCTGCCAACTTATAAGCTTCACAGGCAGTGCTATCAACTGAAGATTCAAAACAGCCTAATTGACTTGCTCCTGCATCATAGTTAGCAGCAACAGGTTGAATAGTTTCACCATACACTTCTACATATTGATCAGCTGAAACCCCCGTAGGGGCAACTTCAACGATCTTGTAGAGGGCTGCATTTGCTGAAGTCGCAGCTAAAATAGTAGCGGCGACAGTGGTTAGCTTAAATGTAGCTAACTTTAAATTCATACGACTCATTAACAATTAACTTTCCTGTTGCATTGCTTCAAGCTCTTCCCAACGCTCAAAAGCAACTTCAAGCTCCTGCTCGGTGGCAGACAACTTGTCTAAAATGGGTTGTGTTTGCTCTGCTAGCTGAACAAAGAAATTGGGATCGTTCACTTGAGACTGCAGTGCTTCAATTTGTGTTTCTAACTCTTCTAAACGAGAAGGTAAAAGTTCTAACTCTCGCTGTAGCTTATACGATAACTTCTTCGCTTTAGCTTTTACTGGTGCGGTTTTGGGAGTTTCCTCAACCACTTTCTGTTTCTTTGGTGACTTTTCAACCACTCGATACTGCTGAGCTTGCAGCCTTTGTTGCTGAGCATCGTGATAACCACCCACAAACTCTTCAACTTGACCATTACCTTCAAATATCCAGCTCGTCATTACCGTATTATCTACAAACTGACGATCGTGGCTTACAAGAAGTAAAGTACCTTGATAGTTGGCAAGCAAATCTTCTAAAAGTTCCAATGTTTCGATATCTAAATCATTGGTTGGTTCATCAAGAATCAATAAATTATTCGATTTAAGGAAGATTCGAGCCAATAACAGTCTATTTTTCTCACCACCAGACAGTGCTTTAACTGGCGTACGAGCACGCTTTGGCGAGAATAAGAAATCTTGAAGGTAGCTAAGTGCATGACGCTCTCTGCCGCCGACAGTCACTTCTTGCTTCCCTTCAGCAAGGTTATCAATTACAGATTTTTCTGGATCTAAAATTTCGCGATATTGATCGAAATACGCCACTTCTAACTTAGTACCACAATGCAAACGACCAGAATCAGGCTGCAATTTGTCTAATAACAACTTGAGAACTGTACTCTTACCACAGCCATTAGGCCCGATAAGTGCGATACGGTCACCACGCATAATATTGAAGCTGAAATCAGAAACAATCTGCTTGCCTTCAAACGCAAAAGATAGGTTTTCAGCTTCAAATACAATCTTACCTGAGCGAGCCGAGGTATCGATTTGCATATTAGCCTTACCTTGCACTTCACGTCGGTTAGAACGTTCTTCACGTAGTTTCTTAAGTGCTCTTACACGACCTTCATTACGAGTACGACGAGCTTTGATACCTTGTCTGATCCAAACTTCCTCTTGAGCAAGCTTTTTATCAAACTCAGCATTTTGCATCTCTTCAACACGCAGCGCTTCTTCTTTCTCTATTAGGTAATTTTCGTAATCGCCAGGGTAAGAGCACAATTTACCGCGATCCAAATCAACAATACGTGTCGACATCGATTTGATGAATGCGCGATCGTGAGATATGAAGATTATTGACCCACGGAAATCCTTTAAGAACCCCTCTAGCCATTCAATAGTCGTAACATCAAGGTGGTTAGTTGGTTCATCAAGGAGCAATACATCCGGATCACACACTAATGCACGAGCAAGTGCCGCTTTGCGCTGCCAACCACCAGATAATTCCGTCAGTTTGGTTTCAGCATCTAATTTAAGAGCGGCTAATACATTCGTTACACGATCTTCGAAACGCCAAGCATTCGAGTGATCAAGCTGTTCTTGTACACGAGATAAACGGTTAATATTCTTCTCTGATGGGTCGATAGCAATAAGATCAAGAAGATCGTGGTAGATCTTGAGTTGCTCACCAACTTCAGCCAAACCACCAGACACGTATTGATAAACCGTACCTTCTTCGTTACGTGGTGGATCTTGTTCTAATCGAGAAACGACAACATCTTGCGTGATCTGAATTTTTCCATCATCTAGCAAAACATCGCCTGCTAGAATCTTCATCAGTGTTGATTTACCCGCACCATTACGACCCACGAGACATACCCGCTCGTTTTCTTGCAGAGCAAAATCTGCATGATCAAGTAATGGGTGGTCACCAAAAGCCAGTTGTGCGTTATGTATGGTAAGTAATGCCATTGTTATTTAACCAGTCTTGTAATTCTTGCAGGCCGAAAGGCCAATTAATTTCTGAATTTTGATATTTGAGCACAGGTATTGTGACCCCGTAACGTGAAAACAACTCATCATCAAAAGCGATATCCACTACTTCAACTTGGTCTGTCAAATTCAACCTTTGAAGTAGTTCGAATGCCATCTCACATAGATGGCACCCTTCTGTACTGTATAATGTCAGCACTTTAATTAACCTTGAGCAGCATCACTGTGCGTAATCACCCAGCAATTGTGAATGTGCTTATTACGTGAGAAATCTAGTGGTAAGGTTTGGTGTGAAATATTACGAGCAGACAAGCCTAACTCTTTCAACGCATCTAAATCCATTTTGAAGTGACGTTTGTTATTAGAGAAAACAATCGTCCCCTGCTCATTCAAGATACGTTTTAAGTTCTCCATCAGCATAATATGATCACGCTGAATATCGAAAGATTGCTCCATACGCTTTGAGTTAGAGAACGTTGGCGGATCGATAAAAATAAGATCGAATTTATCTGTCGCCTTCGCTAACCACTGTAGGCAGTCTGCTTGCTCAAACTTATGTTGCTTACCTGATTGACCGTTCAGCGCAAGGTTCTCTTTCGCCCAATCTAAATAAGTGTTCGACATATCAACCGTTGTCGTTGATTTAGCACCACCACAAGCAGCATGAACTGTTGCAGAGCCTGTGTACGCGAACAAGTTTAGGAAATCTTTACCCGCTGCTAACTCACCTAGCTTACGACGAGTCAACTTATGATCAAGGAACAGGCCTGTATCAAGATAGTCTGTTAGATTAACGATAAGCTTAACGCCGTATTCGTTGACTTCCATCTTAGACGACTGCTGAGCCAATTTTTGGTATTGCGAACGTCCTTTCTGTTTTTCACGAACTTTAAGTACAACGTTATTTGCATCAACACCTGTCACTTGAATGCTTGCTCGAATGATGTCGGTTAAACGGCGTTTTGCTTTCTCTTCAGGTACATCTTTCGGCGCCGCATACTCTTGGATCACAAGGTAACCTGGGTATACATCAATAGCGACATTGTACTCAGGTAAATCTGCATCATAGATTCGGTAGCAATCCAGTTTCTCTTTACGTGCCCACTTGCCTATTTTACCAATGTTTTTCTTTAAACGGTTAGCAAAGTCAGGAGCGACAACGGTCTGTTGATCAGCTTCCGGACGTTCTGACATCGGGCGATCTGAGATTGAATAGTTCTTTTGGTGACACGGTAACGCACCGTTATTCAATTTATACTGTTTTTCAGCTCGCATGCGTAAGCAACTAAGCAGCTCATCATTACTTGAGAAAATTGATGCTTGGCAACCACCAAACTCTGATTTCAGTTGCGCACCAAACGCAGTGTAAAGCGCAATAAGGCCAGGAGCTGTACCCAAACGTTCACCATATGGTGGGTTTGAGACAATCACACCATTGTTAAATTCAGCAGGTTTCTTGAGTTGAGCCGCATCACCCAACGTAAATTCGATAAGGCTCTCTACACCAGCACGACGAGCATTATCACGCGCAGTTTGTAAAACGCGCGGATCGTTATCTACGCCATAGAATTTGCATTCTACCTTCTTAACACCACGGCGAGCTTGTACGCTTGCTTCAGATTTTACTTCTGCCCATGTTTCTGGCTCAAAATCTTCTAGAGCTTGGAAGCCCCAAGATTGGCGCTTAACACCTGGTGCCATATTCGCTGCCATCATCGCAGCTTCAATGACCAACGTACCAGAACCACACATAGGGTCTAAGAAAGGTTTCGTTGCATCCCAGCCACTACGTAGAATAACGGCAGCTGCAAGCGTTTCACGTAAAGGCGCTCGGCCAGACTCTGGGCGGTAACCACGCTGATGAAGACCACTCCCCACCATATCAATACCAATCAAAGCTTTATCACGGTGTAAACGTACGTGAATACGAAGATCCGGCTGATCTTTACTGATCGAAGGACGAGGTAAACCTTTCTTTTCGAAACAATCAACAACCGCATCTTTTACTTTCATTGCGCCATATTGACTATTACGTATCTCATTATTTGTACCGTTGAAATCAACAACAAATCGCTTTGAACTGTGGAAGTTATTTACCCAGTTCACTGATGTTGATGACAAGTACAAGTCCATATCATCTTGGCAAGTGAATTCAGACAAAACACGTACAAATCTAGATGCTAAACGACTCCACAAACAGCAACGGTAGATCTGTTCATTCGTTGCTTTAAATTTCACACCGGCTTGAACCGGTTTTGGGTCAGAGATCCCTAATTGCTTTAGTTCTTCAACTAATAGGTTCTCAAGGCCGTTTGAGGTAACCGCTAGATATTGATTCATAGTGTTCTTTTATTAATAAAAAAATGAGCTTGATTATACCTGAGATTGCAGAGGATTCATCAAACTAACTGATTCTTTTCTTTCTAAAACCGCTCAAATGCTCATCAAACCACCAGCTTAGCTTCTCTATCGACATTTTCATTCGAAAACTCAGCACTCTTGAATCAGCACCATAAACAAAGGGGTTTATTGATAGTGAATACTTATTCGCGCTAATTTTGGACTATACCAGATTGGTTTTTAAGGTGAAATTTAGCTACAAATCTTCATAAACAGGGAATAATATTGGCATTAAGGAGGATATGCAGTGCTTGAAAGTGTCACAACGAGAGAAAAATATTTTCATTTTCTGTATACGTATCATTAGTAAGACACATACAGGGTAGATATATTGATTGATTAATAGGCAATTTGGGGGCTAGTGACACCTTATATTACATCTAAGATATATAGGCTATATGGCTTATTTATTGACATTCTCATTAATACAGAGAATATCTGTTAATCTCCCCCACCCATTAAGCCTATTTTTTACAAGAATTTACGGGCGAATTTAATGGAGTTATTCAAGGAAGGAGTATTTAACGGAATGGTGACGTGAATAATTGAGTTATAGCAGAAGGAGGCTGATAACTAGCTATGTAGTGGGAATTAAACTATGTTGGGTATCAAGGTGTTGGGCATTAAGGGATTGTTAGCCGACTAATGCAATGTGATTAGATGCTAGGATATGATTTGCACATGCCATGCGGTCATGCATCACTTTAATAGAATCACCAAAATTGAGCATTTTGGATGAAGTAAGCATAAATGAGTCACGCTCTACCGATATACACAGGCTAGCGTTATCCCCTACCTCTAGAACGATGAAGTGTCCTTGCCCGTTCTCATTGACCAAGCTAATAATATCACCTTCACAAGGCTGATAGCCTTCGCCTTGATAATCGAAGAACCAGCTCTTAGGTTGTACTGGTTTATGGAAACGTTTAGCCGCTACGCAATATAAGGTAAGTTCGGCTTGGCGAGGTTCGCTTAAGCCTAAATATTGGATTTGTTCTTTGTATGTTTGAAAAGCAGAGGCATCATCAACTGTGAATTCATTATTTCCAATTGCACAGTCAACCAATAGTTTACGAACCAAGTTTGTTTGAAACAGCATATTTTGACCGAGATCTAGCATTAAGCTAGAGCTCTCGTCTTCAAAATACCACTTCCATGTATCGCTCGGTTTCAACATTACTTTGTCTCATATCTTCAAGATAAACGTAGGAATTAAAAAAAAGCACCACTGCTATTTCTTCAATAAATACAATTCTACAAAGCAAAGCGAAAAAAAAAAGGGGAAATCATTTCCCCTTCTACATTTAAAACGACCCAGTAACTTATTGCAATTTAATAAATTTATAGATTTTTAACGATATCTCGTACTAAACCTGGACCTTTATAGATGAAGCCTGAGTAAACCTGTACGAGTTTAGCGCCAGCCATCATCTTCTCTTTTGCTGCAACATAAGAGTCGATACCACCCACTCCTATAATCGGGAGTTTATCACCAAGTTCTTCATGAAGCTTACGAACGACTTCAGTACTGCGTGATTGAACAGGACGTCCACTTAAACCGCCCGCTTCATTTGAAAACTTCATTCCTTCAACGATTGAGCGATCAAGAGTGGTGTTGGTTGCGATAACACCATCGATCTTATTGTTGATCAGAGATTGGCAAATCTGACTAATTTCATCATCACTCAAATCTGGTGCAATTTTCAATGCAAGAGGTACATACTTACCATGTTTCTGTTCTAACTCTGATTGTTTCACTTTTAGATCTGAAAGCAATTCATCAAGAGCCTCTCCATATTGAAGAGAACGAAGACCAGGAGTATTTGGTGAAGAGATGTTTACCGCAATATAGCCTGCGTACTGATACACTTTTTCCATACAAATTAGGTAATCATCGCTACCCTTTTCGATTGGTGTATCTTTGTTTTTACCAATGTTAATCCCAAGTACGCCATCGTAATTTGAACGTTTAACATTCTCGACGAGTACATCAACGCCAAGATTATTAAAGCCCATACGATTGATGATACCTTCCGCTTCAACAAGGCGGAACATACGTGGTTTATCATTGCCCGGTTGAGGAAGAGGAGTAACCGTGCCGACTTCAATGAAACCAAAGCCCATTGCACCGAAAGCATCGATACATTCGCCATTTTTATCTAAGCCAGCCGCTAGCCCTACAGGGTTCTTAAAAGTAAGTCCCATGCATTCAACTGAGCGTTGAGGTAGTTGCTGACGATAAAAAAGATCAATAGGTGTGCCGGTAAAGCGTTGAAGATTTTGGATTGCAAGATCATGTGCCTTTTCGGCATCAAGTTGGAAAAAGCCACTTCTGGCAAGACGGTAGAGCATTGTGCCTCCGATAATAAAAAGCCCCGTATAAACGGGGCTGTATTATTTACTCATTTGCCGAACAATTCAAATTTAATAACATCAATTCCCGTAAAGCGACGGAAAATTTAGCAAATTCATGAACAGAACCGACTTTGAACTCATTTAAGATGCTCTCCCAGCGATGAAGAGAAATTGAGTTCGCGTCAATCCACTCATCAAGCGCCTTCATCACATCAAGATCTTCTGGCGCGCAACCACAACTCAGAACTTGTCCCGTTAATTGGCGTTGTTGCCAATCTAAGTCTTCTCGGAATGCAGCTCTTGCAAGTGCTTGCCAGTTATTATCCACACCTTGACCGTTGATTTGCTTCAAGAACCAGTGAAGTGAAAGTCTGTCACCCAAGTTAAAGTACAACTTAGCCGCTTGAACGACTGTTTTGCCTTTTTCACGGGATACTGTAGATATATCCAGCGCTGAGTATAAACTAGACAACCTTGCAACATAATTAGCAAGTTCAGCATCAATGCCGCGATCAATCCATGACTTCGCTAACTCATTATGTTCTGCAACTTCATCAGGAACCAGTAGGTCATCAAGCTTATCAACAATGGTATCGACATCATTTTGATAAAGAGCAATGAGTTCTTTAACTGATAACTTACCTGTTCTATTTCGTAGTAACCAACGAGATAAACGGCGAAGTGTACGACGAACATAAAACATTAAATCATATTGTGCCGTTGAATCCGCTTGGTTATCTAACTGTCTTAAGTTCTTAAGAACCTCACCCAAACCAAATATTTCACGCGCAGCGGCATAAGAATTCGCAATGTCGGCAATAGTCGCCCCTGTCTCCTCTTGCAAACGAGTGACAAAATTGCAGCCCATCTCATTAACCATTTGGTTGGCGAGACCTGTTGCTATAATTTCTGCACGTAACGGATGGTTATCCATATGTGATAAATAGTTACGACGTAACGCTGTCGGGAAGTACTGAGTTAATTGCTGCGAATGGAACTCATCTTTTGCAATTTCATCACAAACAAGATCTTCTTTAAGTACCATTTTGCCATAAGCAATCAGAACCGAAAGCTCTGGTCGAGTGAGCGCTTTGCCCAACTTCTCTCTTTCAAGTAATGTCTCATCATCTGGAATGTACTCAAGAGCACGATCTAGATAGCCCCCTTTCTCCATTGCGTGAATAAAGCGTATCTGCTCTTTCACCAATGATACCCCTTGATGTTCCGTCACAGAGATTGATTCAGCCTGGCAGTAAGCATCATCCAGAACGATCTCACCCACTTCATCTTCCATTGACTCAAGCACTTGGTTACGCTGCTTAACCGTCATATCCCCATTTGAGACTAAACCATTCAAGAAGATCTTAATGTTAACTTCATTGTCAGAACAGTCTACGCCACCAACGTTATCGACAAAGTCTGTATTCACACGACCGCCAGTAAGAGCGTATTCAATACGACCTAACTGAGTCATACCCAAGTTGCCGCCTTCTCCGACAATCTTAGCTTTAAGATCTTTACCATCAATACGGAGCGAATCATTTGCGCGGTCACCGACATTCGTATGGGTTTCAGTAGAGGCCTTAACATAAGTACCAATCCCCCCATTCCAAAGCAGATCAACGTTCATTTTCAAGATCATTTTGATCAAGTCATTCGGCGTTGCGGATCCTTTCTTCGTACCAAGCATCTTCTGGATCTCAGGAGTCAGAGAGATAGACTTAGCTCGACGAGAGAAAATACCACCACCTTTAGAGATGAGATCCGTATTGTAATCTTCCCAACTTGATCTTGGCAGGTTGAACAGACGGTTTCGCTCTTCCCAACTTGGTGCCGACTCGGGATTTGGGTCAATGAAAATATGCATGTGGTTAAACGCGGCTTGCATGCGAATATGTTTCGATAGCAACATGCCATTACCAAACACGTCCCCAGCCATATCACCGACGCCAATTGCGGTGAAATCCGTTTGTTGGCAATCAATACCCATTTCACGGAAATGACGTTTAACCGACTCCCAACCCCCTTTCGCAGTAATACCCATTGCTTTATGGTCGTAACCATTAGATCCACCAGAAGCAAAGGCATCGCCTAGCCAGAAATTGTACTCTTCTGACACTGAGTTCGCTAAATCAGAGAATGTAGCAGTACCTTTATCTGCGGCTACAACCAAATACGGGTCATCTTCATCATGACGAACTACGTTCTTCGGAGGGCTTACCTCACCTTCAATGATATTATCTGAAACATCCAGAAGTGCGCGAATGAATCGTTTATAACAGCGCTGACCTTCTGCAAAAATCGCATCACGAGTAGTGAAGTTATGCTGACGTTTACAAACGAAGCCACCTTTTGCACCCACGGGTACGATTACGGTATTTTTTACTTGTTGAGCTTTTACTAAGCCTAGAATCTCAGTACGGAAATCTTCTTGGCGATCTGACCAACGTAAGCCACCACGTGCGACCTTGCCTCCACGTAGATGCACACCTTCAATATCTGGTGCGTACACAAATATCTCAAACTCTGGCACAGGTGCCGGAATTTCTGGGATATCTTTCGGCTTCATTTTTAAAGCGAGCCAAGGTTTAGACTGTTTATTCTCATCCAGCTGGTAGTAGTTGGTACGCAGCGTGGCAGAAATCATCTCCATATAACGACGAATAATTCGGTCATCATCGAGACTTTCTACGTGATCAAGCTGTTCAGTGATCTTCGCGATCAAATCGGTTTGACCTTTGATTCGACCTTTCGCTTTTGGATCAAAACGCTTAACAAAAAGATCGACTAACCCTTTTGCTAGATTAGGATAATGAGACAGTGTTTCTTCAATGTACTGCTGACTGAATGGGAAGCCGACTTGACGCATATAGCGAGCATAAGCACGTAAAATTGAAATTTCACGCCCAGTTAGACCCGCTCCAAGAACCAAACGGTTAAATCCATCACTCTCTAACTCACCAGACCAAATTGCCGCGAATGCTTGTTGGAAACGATCTCTTGCCTCTCTAAGATCGACGGTTGCTTCACTTTTATGAAGCATGGAGAAATCAAGGATCCAGTACGTACGACCATTGGATTTTCTAACTTCGTATGGAGACTCACCGATAACACGTAAACCAAGGTTTTCAAGCATTGGCATTACGTCTGAAAGGTGGATTGGCTCATCACTGTGATAAAACAGCTTCAAGCGCACCGCTTTTGAGTCTGCAGTTTCTTCTTGTGGACGATAAAACAGCATCCCCAGCTTATTCTCTTCACTTAATGCTTCAAGTCTTTCAATATCAGCAACCGCAGAGCCTGGCATCATGTCATCTTTGTATGAACGTGGGAAAGCTCGCATGTACTCTTTGGACAGCGGTAAACCTTTGCTTTCACCAAAGTTTGCAACAATAGAATCGGATAAACGATCGTCCCAAGATGAAGATACTTCCATTAGATTTTGCTCGATCGTTTTTGCGTCAACATTGATATTGCTTTCGTTTGCACGAACAATGTAATGCGTTCTCGCTAGTGGGCTCTCTGAAAAATAAGTCGTAAATTCTACTTCTTGTTCACAGCCAAAGTACTGCTTCAAAATGCGTTGAGTCTGGCGGCGAAGTTCCGTGTTGTAACGGTCTTTGGTAACGTAAACCATGCAACTAAAGAAACGACCAAACGGGTCTTTACGTACGAACAAACGCAACATATCTCTATCTTGCATTTGAACCACGCCCATCCCGACTTCAAGAAGCTCTTCTTCTTTTGCTTGGATAAGCTCATCACGAGGATAGTTTTCTAAAATATTGTGAAGCGCTTTATAGGAGTACGAACCATCACGATATTGACTCGCATCTAGGATACGTTTTACTTTCTCACGAACCAATGGAATGCTTGCGACACCTTGGTTATAAACAGCTGATGTATACAACCCAGTAAAGCGGTGTTCACCTGTCACTTTGCCATTTTCATCAAACTTTTTGATACCAATATAATCGGTGTAAGCTGGACGATGTATACGAGAAGCAGTGTTGCCTTTTGTCAGTATCAGCAAAAATGGTTTTTTTGCTTCTATACGCGCAGAATCTGAGAATTCAGATAACTTCACACTTCTTACGCGATCTGGATTAGCAAATAGCCCTAAGCCTTTATCCTTTGTTGGTCTAAGAAGAGTATCCCCATTTTCAGAAACAAGATCGTACTCTTTGTACCCCATAAAGGTAAAGTTGTGATCACCTAACCAACGGATAAATGCGGTTGTTTCATCAAAACGGTCGCTCTCAATTGGAATAATCGATTTATTTGCTTCAACTTGATTGGTAACTTCTTCTAGGCGTTCAACCATTAGTAACCAATCATTGACCACCAAACCTGTATCATTGAGAATTTCTATTAACTCATTTTTAAGGTGAGTCATCTCTTCTTTGCTGCTCAATCTATCCACTTCTACATGAAAAAGAGATTGGAAAGCACCTTTGCCATTATTCACATCGACAATTGCGCCATCCTTTGTACGATCAAGTTGGGTTGGACCATGAAGCATCAGGTGAGAAGAGAGATCAAGACGGTTGAGAGCCATCTTTACAGAATCGACAAGAAATGGACTATCTGGAACGACAATTTCGACAATAGTATGTGTCGACTGCCAACCTTGGCGGCTTACTGTTGGATTGAAAACCCGTACCGAAATGTCTTCCGCTTTCTTTTCTGAGATATGATGCCACAGGCTGATTATTGCACCATAAAGATCAGATTCATTCCTTTGGACTAAATCATCCTGTGAAATATTACTAAACATATGTTTAGCGAGATGTGTAACTAAAGGCTGATGAGCAAGCTCGAGTTTGTCTTGAATAAGTTGGTACACTTTTTCAAGCAGAACCGGCACTACAATTTCACGCGCGGTCATATTCATACTCCACAATTAGATTTATCTTTATTATAGGGGATCGCCAGATTTGCATATCTAGCTTAGGTAATGCTTAATCTTATTGTAAAAGTTTTATTGATAAATAGTTAATTGTTTTGGGGCTGGTAGGAGGTGAAATGTTTGATAATGTGATTAAGATTCTATTTAACTCTCTGAAAATCATGAAGGTCACAGAGCTTCTAACTTTATAAACCTATTATTTTGGTCAGTTGTTAGTCTAAAGCGTCCTTTAAGGCCAATTTGGCTAATAAACGGGCGAAATCGTGATGCTGGCAATTGCAAACGCAGCCCATTTTCTGTAACAACTTGCACGGTGCTTGCTGCGCCTGAGTAGTGAGAGAAAAAAGCTTGGTAGCTGATGTTTAGTGAAAAATGGTAATAGTTCATGATATTTTTAATCGTTATAAATGAAAAAGGTGGCACACTGAATGTGCACCACCACTCTATCAAAATAACAAATTAAGCTTCTAGTGCTTTCGTTACTTTTTCAAATAAATCTTTTGCTAGATTATCCATTGCTTTTAATTTCTCAAGCTCCACTTTGATCAAATCTTGGCGCTGTTGATCATAGCGGCGGTACTTAAGTAATGGATCAATAAGGCGCGAAGCAACTTGTGGATTGCTGCTATTTAACTCGCGTAGGATCTCTCCTGTAAATTGATAACCTTCACCTGATTTCGCATGAAATTGAACCGCATTGAAATTCAAGAACGAACCAATCAAATTACGAGTACGGTTAGGGTTTTTCAAGCTAAATGCTGAATGTTCCATTGACACTTTAATATTATCTAAAGCATTAGGTGCAGGGTTCATCCCTTGAAGCGCAAACCATTTGTCCATGACAAGTCCATCATGTTTCCACTTGTCACTGTAATCTCGCATCAAAGTTTCACGACAAGGTAACTGTGCTGCATTCGCTGCAGACATTGCCGCAATCGTGTCAGTCATGTTGTTAGCCGAGTTGTACTGCTCTACTACTAACGCATCACCATTTTCATTATTTGCTAGGAAAGCCAAACATGTATTACGCAATGAACGTTTGCCGATCGCAGCATGTTCAATCGTGTACTCATCTTGTTTTAGGCTATGGTAAGTTGCTGATAATTCGTCATTCAAGTTTTGAGCTAGTGTTACTTTCATCCCTTTCAAGACAGTAGCAATCGCATCCACATCCACTTGTTTAAACCAACCAGAGACTTCGTTGTGATTTGGTAAGCTTAATACTTCTGAAATAAATGCAGGTTCTAGTTCTTCATTCAGCAATACGCCGCGGAATGCATCGATGACGGACTCAGGTAGTTCAACACTCTTGCCTTGCTGGACATTATCGATATTGGTACGAATGTATTTACCCAGTAGCATTTGGCTTGCATCCCAACGAGCGAACTCATTACGTGCGTTAACCATTAAGAAGATCAGTTCATCATCAGAGTAATCGTATTCTAATTTAACAGGCGCAGAGAATTCTCTTAATAGAGATGGAATCGGCTGTTCTGTTACATTTTCAAAAACGAAAGTCTGTTTATCTTGCTTAACATCCAGCACATTATGAACTTTTTCACCGTTACACTGTAGCGTAATCGGTTCGCCACTTGCGCGATATAGTTCAATATCGAATGGAATATGAAGTGCTTGCTTCTCTTTCTGTTCATGTGTCGCTTCTGTAGATTGCTCAACCGTTAATGAATAAGTCTTGTTTTCTTCATCATAGTCACTTTCAACACGAAGAGTCGGTGTACCCGATTGGCTGTACCACAAACGGAACTGAGTTAAATCGACACCACTTGCTTGCTCCATTGCAGCAACGAAATCTTCACATGTTGCTGCGGTGCCATCATGGCGTTCAAAGTATAACTTCATCCCTTTTTGGAAACCTACTTCACCAAGCAAAGTATGCATCATGCGGATGACTTCGCTGCCCTTTTCGTACACAGTCAATGTGTAGAAGTTATTCATCTCAATGACTTTTTCTGGACGAATTGGGTGAGACATTGGGCTCGCATCTTCAGCAAATTGAGGGCCACGAATAGTACGAACATTTCCGATTCGATTTACAGCACGAGAACCAAGATCCGATGAGAACTCTTGATCTCTAAAGACGGTTAAGCCTTCCTTCAAACTGAGCTGGAACCAATCACGGCAGGTAACGCGGTTTCCTGTCCAGTTGTGGAAATACTCATGACCTATAACGGCTTCAATACCTAAGTAATCGGCATCGGTTGCGGTTTGGTTATTTGCTAGAACAAACTTGGAGTTAAAGATATTTAATCCTTTGTTCTCCATTGCGCCCATATTGAAAAAATCGACAGCAACGATCATGTAAATATCAAGATCGTATTCAAGGTCGAAGCGCTCTTCATCCCATTTCATTGAGTTAATCAACGATACCATTGCATGGCTAGCACGATCTAGATTGCCTTTATCTACAAAGATTTCTAGTGCAACATCACGACCTGATTTCGTGGTGTACTTATCGCGGAGTACATCAAAGTCGCCAGCGACAAGCGCAAATAAGTAGGCAGGTTTAGGATGTGGATCTTGCCATTTAACCCAGTGGCGGCCACCTTCGATTTCGCCTTCATCGACTCGATTACCATTACTCAGTAAGAATGGGTACTGCGCTTTATCAGCAATAACCGTTGTCGTAAATTTGGCTAATACGTCTGGGCGATCCATGTAGTAAGTTATACGACGGAAGCCTTCAGCTTCACACTGGGTGCAGAACGCACCGCCAGATTTATACAAACCTTCTAATGCACTGTTTGCTTCAGGATCAATCAAGGTAACAATCACCAACTCAAACTCACTCGGTAAGTTTGCAATCTCTAACGAAGCAGGATGAATCGTGTAGTCACTCCACTCTTCTCCGTTAACACTGATAGATTTGAGCTCTACATTGTCACCCTCTAGATTCAGCGTTGTGCTATCTAGTTGCTGTTTTACTTGAGATACAGCGGTGACTAAAGTGACGTTATCATGTAAGTCGAAAGTCAGATCAAGATCTGAAATAGTATGAGATGGAGATTGATAATCTTTACGGTATTTGGCTTGTGGGGTGTGTGCCATGTCTTAATCCTTGTACGTAATACTTTTAAGGGAATCTTTAACAGAGTAGTTCTACGACTTGTTGAGGCATAAAACAAGCCTAGCAATAAAAAAACGAGGTATTTAGCGGAAATACCCCGTTTAGCTGCTGAATTTACATCCAGGATTAATATTAAAGGCTAAAAATATTAATATTAGTAATAGAATTATTTTTAGCTTATTTGACGCGGTTCAGTACTGCGTACATGTCGCCGTTTTCGTTTTCTAATGTCAGTTTATCGCTATCAAGTCGGTATGTTGTGTTCTGCTCACCGTTCTTATATAGCAACACTAAGTTATCACCTTCAGTGTAGTAAACACCTCGATGAATGGCCTCACTTCCTTCATCTGAAGATACTTTGAATTGGAATACAAAATCAGGCTGTAGTAGTAAATCCATTTTATTAACATTACTTGCTAATAAATCATCGCCACTTAAATGCTCACTCGACCACATCCCAGCGAGAGCGTTAGGTAATGCTTTAGTAAACATTACACCGTTCAAATTTAGCATATGATGGTTGCTTGAATAATTATAAACTTGAGGTTCGGAAGTGTTCAAACCAAGAATGATGGTGTCATCATTTGCGGCAAATAGCCCTTCCCAATGATCAACGGTGTAATCTTTTTTCTGGATATCAATCTGGAATGAATAATTTGACTCTAAAGTTAACTTTATTGCTAAAAAGTTTTCAGACGATTTATTTGAATCTGGATTGATCAAATACCAATCTCCAAGTAGCAAAGGCATATCAAATTGAGTTAAATCTTTATTTTTCTCTGACACGTCATTGGCCATACTAAAGTTGGCACCAACGCAAACAAGCAACATTAAAAACCAGCGCATAATCAATCCCTCACTTTTCTTTTAAGTTTAGGTTGAGATATACGATAAATCTAAAAATTTGATCTAAATCACGTTATTTCTTTCAGCGAATTTATGAAAAAAGCGAGCTCAAGGCTCGCTTTTTATTGGATATCGATAAGTATACGACTATAAATTAGAACTTAATCAGTGCTCTCTAATTTTAGCATATCGACCATAATCGCAACGGACTCGTCTAGGTACACATCTGGAGATTCATAATCTTTTGGAACATCATCAAGTGATTTGTATGCTTCTTGCTTATCACTTTTCTGACGTAAGTTAATTCTTTCCAAACGAATTTTATCCGCTTTATCACTCTCTGCTACTCGTACTTTTTCATTCAAAGACAAAGTATTATCGTCTTTTTCAGCTTTATACTTAGCAATATCTTGAGCGATAAAGTTGAACTCCATATCCTTTTCGATACGTTGTTGATGTTGCGTAGTCAGTGTTGAAATCAACTCAGAGTTACCCTGTAACACGTCGTATTTTGCTGGTGGGATACTATCCCAAGGCAGCGCATTATCTTCTACACTCTCACCCGTTTCCGAGGCTTCGATCGCTGTTGGGTATGCAATATCCGGAATCACACCTTTGTTTTGGGTGCTGCCACCGTTGATTCGATAGAATTTTTGAATCGTGTACTGAACATACCCCAACTCTTTATCAAATAAATCATAAATATGATTCAACGAACGGTGTTGTTGAACGGTACCCTTACCAAATGAGTTTTCACCCAAGATAATTGCTCGTCCGTAATCTTGCATTGCAGCAGCAAAGATTTCTGAAGCAGAAGCACTGTATCGATTCACTAGCACAGTCAAAGGACCTTGATAGCTAATCTTGCCATCGGTATCACTATTGACATTGATACGGCCGTAGCTATCTCGAACTTGAACCGCAGGTCCGCTTTCAATAAACAAGCCAGAAAGAGCAGTCGCTTCAGTTAATGCACCACCACCATTGTTTCGTAAATCAACAATGATGCCATCTACATTTTGCTTTTTAAGATCAACAATAAGTTTGTCAGTATCGTTTGAAAGACCAACATAAAAACTTGGTACTTCTAACACTCCAATTTTCTTACCATCTTTCTCAATAAGCTCTGATTTTACGGCTCTATCTTCTAAACGAATCTTATCTCGGACAATTGTTACAACGTTACTTTTTGCATCTTTACCTTCGGGTAAAATCTGCAAATTAACTTTTGTACCTTTTGGCCCTTTGATTAATTGGACAACATCATCTAAACGCCACCCAATCACATCTACGATCTCTTCGCCATCTTGTCCAACGCCAACGATGCGATCCCCTTCACCGAGTTGTTTACTACTCGATGCTGGACCACCAGCAACCAAAGAACGAATAACAGTATAATCATCCGTCATTTGTAAAACAGCGCCGATCCCTTCTAGAGATAAGTTCATCTCAGATTGGAATTGTTCTGCGTTGCGAGGAGATAAGTAACTTGTATGAGGGTCAACTTCACGCGCGAAAGCATTCATATAAAGCTGAAATGCATCTTCATTATGAGATTGAGTAAGGCGCTTCATTGCATTATTGTAGCGTTTACCTAGCATTTCTTGAATCTTAGGCCACTCTTTACCCGTTAGCTTAAGATTCAACGCATCGTATTTTACTCGTTTTCTCCATAACTCATCGACTTCGGCTTGATCTTTCGGCCAAGTAGCGTCAGAACGGTCAAGTTCAATAAAGTCATCAGTATCAAATTTTATTTCGTTATCAAGCACTGACAATGCAAATTTAAAACGTTCAAAACGCTTTTGCATAGAAAGGTTATAGACATCGAACGCAATTTGATTGTTTCCTGACTTTAGCTGATCATCTAGTTGTTTTGACCAATCAGTAAATGAGTCCATATCAGCTTGAGTAAAAATATTTCGATTGTAGTCGAGCATTTCTACATAACGATCAAAAATTGCTTGAGAAAAATCGTCGTTCAGATTGAAGTGTTTGTAATGGGAACGGGTAAAACGAGAAGTTACTCGTTTGCTCGCAGTTTCATGTTGAACTTCTGGAGCTAATAGAGGCAAGTCATCTTGGTCTAGTTTGGCTTCAAGAGCCTGAGCTGAAGCTGCTAACCATAAGCTAGCAGCAATCAGTGTCAATTTTGAACGGCATTTCATGCGTAGGAGTATCTCCTTTATGCGCGCAAGTGCTCCGCTTTCACAACCATTTGAAGGCCATTTGCAAGTTGAACACGCACATCTTCCTTATTGATTTCAACAATGGTCGCAGCCATGTTTCCTTTACCCATGTTCACATTCACTTCTTTGCCGGTGATGAACTCATCAGCATTTAACGTGCGTGTTTCAACAGGTTTTTCTACTTTTGGTGCTTTTGGCGCTGCAGGGCGACGAGGCTGTTGAGCTTTCTTCGCTTTCTGTTTCGCTTTACCTTCTTCACGAGCTTTCTGAGCTTGCTCTTTACGACGAGCTTGCACTTTAGCTTTGCTTTCTGCTAACGCTTCTTTTGCATGATCAACGTGTTCTTGTTCAAGTTCACCACATGCGTTTCCGTCAAGATCGACACGAATTGCGCCAGCTTTTACGCCGTGAAGGTAACGCCATGATGACGTGTACTGTCTTAAAGCAGCACGAAGCTGAGTTTTACTTACTTTTTCATCTTCAGCTAAACGTTCAGCAAGATCTTGAAAAATACCAATTTTAAGTGGTTTTGCTTCACCTTCTAGAGTAAAGCATTTAGGGAAACATTCAGCAACATATGCGATAACTTCTTTGCTGTTTTTTAACTTTTCAGTGTTTTCCATGTGGGTTCCTGGTTATATGCGGTCATTCCGCGAGCAATCTGATAAATATTTTACGTATTATAGAGACCTACAAGCGAAACACCACAGTCAAAGAATAATTTATGCATTGTTCGCCTGCGAATTGAGCAGGTTTTCCACTTCTGACATCAATTTTGTTAATCCAGCTTCATCAACTTCACTAAATCGACCAATATTTGGACTATCAATATCTAAAACGCCGGCTACTTTACCATTAATTGAAAATGGAATAACAATTTCTGAGTTACTTGCCGCATCACAAGCAATATGTCCTTCAAATTCGTGGACATCATAAATACGTTGAACAGTATTCGTTGCCGCAGCGGTTCCGCACACTCCTCGCCCAACCGGAATACGAACACAAGCGGGTAATCCTTGAAATGGACCCAAAACCAACTCATCTTGTTTCATTAGGTAAAAGCCTACCCAATTAAGATCATCGAGCTCCATATTCAAAAGAGCGCTGACGTTCGCTAAATTAGCGATTAAATCACTTTCTGACTCTATTAACGCGACTGCCTGTTTGGTTAAGCGTTCATAATGTTCTATTTTCATATAGTACTCTTTACTATCCTTTTATTAAAAATCCCACACTTCCATTATTGTCAGATCTACGTAGAATGCCACGCAACAACTTAATAGGACTCATTCTCATCAAGATGAACAACTCAAATGATACTATTAGCCGCTCTTGGTTAATAACTCAAGTAAAAAAACACAAGCCCAAGCTTCTGTTTGCCAACGCAATTGCTCTATTGGCAACACTTATTAGTGTCCCTATCCCTTTGCTGATGCCTCTCATGGTTGATGAAGTATTGCTAAACAACCCAGCAAGTGGACTAGAGTACATGAACCTCGTCTTGCCCATTTCCATGCAAACTCCTACAGGTTATATCGCTCTTACCTTGTTGCTTGTCATTTTGATGCGAGGGTTCAGCCAAGCATTCAACATACTGCAAAGTAGGCAGTTCACGTTAGTGTCTAAAACCATTACTTACCACATGCGAACTAAGATGATCGATAAGTTAGGTAGGATTAGCATTAGACAGTACGAAACTAAAGGAAGTGGCGGCATCAACGCCCATCTTATTACTGATATTGAAACGATTGATAAATTTATTGGTTCTACCTTAAGCAAATTTGTTATTAGTTTATTGACTGTCATTGGCACTGCAGGCGTTTTGTTATGGCTTGAGTGGCGTCTTGGGCTGTTTATTTTATTAGTGAACCCTATCGTTATCTATTTTTCTCGTAAATTGGGAGGCATGGTCAAGCACCTCAAGAAAAAAGAGAACCAATCTTTTGAAACTTTTCAAAATCGGCTTGTCGAAACCTTAGACGGCATCTATCAACTTCGTGCAGCCAATCGCGAAAAGGAGTTTTTAGAGCAGTTAAAAGAGCAAGCGAATCAAGTGCGAATCGATGCTGACAAGTATGCATGGCAATCGGAAGCAGCAGGACGAGTGTCGTTTCTACTTTTTTTGCTTGGATTTGAACTATTCCGCGCAGTAGCAATGCTAATGGTTCTCTTTAGTGACCTGACCATAGGCCAAATTTTTGCTGTTTTTGGTTATTTGTGGTTTATGCTCTCGCCTGTTCAAGAGCTGCTAGGCATTCAATTTTCTTGGTATAGCGCAAAAGCGGCACTTAATCGCATCAACATTCTTTTAGAACTCGAAGAAGAAGCAAGACCAATATCTAAGGTCGATCCTTTTACAGATGATAGTGAAGTCAGTATCGACATTGAGATGATTAACTTCTCTTACAATGACGAATTGAAAGTACTCAACGACTTAAACTTAACCATCCCAGCAGGAAAAAAAGTCGCCCTAGTCGGTGCTAGTGGTGGTGGGAAATCGACACTCATTCAGCTCTTAATTGGTGTATATAGCGCAAATTCAGGCACAATTCGCTATAACGGAGAGTCAACAGAAGACATAGGCTTTAATATAATTCGTGACCAAATCGCCGTTGTATTACAACAACCTATACTATTTAACGACAGCTTAAGGCATAATCTGACTCTTGGTGCAGAGTACGATGAGCTCTCTTTATGGCGAGCTTTAGAGATAGCACAAATGCATGATGTGATAAGCCAGCTGAGCCACGGTTTAGATACTCAAATTGGCCGTAATGGCGTTCGACTTTCTGGCGGCCAACGGCAGCGACTCGCAATAGCAAGAATGGTTTTAAGTAATCCACAATTTGTTATTCTTGATGAAGCGACATCGGCATTAGATACCGCAACAGAAGCTGCTTTGCATAAAGCACTCAATGATTTCTTGAAAGATAGAACGACATTAATTGTCGCTCATCGACTGTCAGCCGTTAAACAAGCCGACATTATTTACGTACTAGAAGATGGTCAAGTATCTCAGACGGGGACGCATGGTGAATTGGTTGGACAGCAAGGTTTGTATCAAACGCTATATGGAAGCGTGCAGTCTCACGCTTAAACAGCTCAACAATTGTTTATTGAGTTACTTTTATTCATGAGTACTCTAGTTCACCAATCTACCCTTCCGACTAAACTGAAGCTCTGCCATGGGTGTGAGCTTCCTGTCGAGATCGTTGAGATTAAGAAAGGGAAAAGTGCCTATTGCCCGCAATGCGGCACTTTACTCTACAGCGGAGAGGCTCCTTCATTATCTGGTGATCTCGCCATCGCTATTACCTGTTTACTGCTTTTTATTCCTTCACATTTTTTTGACTTCATCAGCATTAGACTTGTCGGCGTAATGATCCCGGCTACATTACCTTCTGGAATGATTACTCTAATGAAAGAGGGATTTGTTTCTCTTGCATTGCTCATTTTGTTCTGTAGCTCCATTGCCCCTTTCCTAGTGTGCTCTTCAGTGTTAACCGCGCATCTAGGTTTAAAACTACGTTGGTTTAGAGTTTTACGTTATTCACTTTTGTGTATTCAAAAACTAAAGCACTGGATGATGTTAGATGTTTTTTTAGTCAGCATTGCAATCTCATGCTTTAAATTACAAGATTATTCGGACATTTATATTGGTTCAGGATTAGTTGGTCTTCTGTTTCTTCAACTATTTAGCGTTTTGCTTGTCAGCCGGGTTAGCACACAACGCTACTGGGATGTATGGCAGTCAGAGACCCATTATAAATTTAAGCATAAAGAGATACATTGTCACTCTTGCCATCTTTCGCAACCTACATCAAAAAGGTGCAAACGTTGTCACGAAAAGCTTCACCACAGAAAACCGAACTCGCTGCAAAAAACGTGGGCTTATGTCATCGCTGCTTCGATAGCCATTTTTCCGGCGAACTTAATTCCAATATCAATTCTAATAACCAATGGTCGTAGATTAGAAGATACTATTTTCTCTGGGGTCGCGGGCTTAGTACGGAATGAAATGTATGGGATTGCGATCATCATTTTTGTGGCAAGTATCATAGTGCCTGTGATAAAAATTCTTGGGCTCGCTTATATATTGTTATGTATACAATTTAAACGCTCCGTTTACCACCGCCAACGAATGATTATCTATTTTGCAGTCAAATGGATCGGTAAATGGTCGGTCATGGACTTATTTGTAATTTCAATAATGATGACATTAGTTGATAGAGACCAAATTCTTAACTTTACACCCGGTTATGGCGCTGTCGCTTTTGGTATAGTCGTTATCTTAACTATGCTTGCCGCAGAGAGCATTGACCCAAGATTAATCTGGGATAATTATAATCGCCCGTCAAAAGATGAGTCAGTGAATGAATAAACAACCTACATCCCAAACGTCACATGCTCCTGATATAAAAAGGAGTAAAGGGATTTCCCCTCTTTGGATCCTACCGATTATCACTATGCTTCTTGCTGGTTGGTTAGTGGTTAAAGCGGTTCATGATGCTGGGCAACGCATTCAGATTTACTTCTCTAACGCTCAAGGTCTTGTTGCAGGGAGGACAACGATTCGCTATCAAGGTCTTGAAGTCGGCATGATACGAGACATATCCCTTTCAGAAGATCTTAGTCGGATTTATGTCGATGCTGACATATATCCTGAAGCAACAAAGTTACTCAATGCTGATACTCGTTTTTGGCTAGTCAAACCGACTGCCTCGCTTTCAGGTATTTCTGGTTTAGACGCGCTCGTTTCTGGAAACTATATAGCGATACAACCTAGTGATTCTCATGCAAAAGAAGAGACTGTATTTACGGCATTAGAATCTGCCCCCTCAGATCTGATAGCGGCAAAAGGATTAAACGTTACGCTTAAATCAAAAGATCTTGGCGGTATCTCCATTGGTTCAAAAATTGTTTATAAGAAAATCCCAATTGGTGAAGTGTTTAGTTACAAGCTTGATGAAAAATCCGAATCTGTCTTAATTCAAGCCTCTATTCAAGATGAGTTTAGTCATATCATTACTACTAAAAGTCGCTTTTGGAATGTGAGTGGGATTGGAACAAGCATTGGCTTTAATGGGATAGATGTCCGATTAGAAAGCCTTAGTGCCGTACTCGGTGGTTCTATAGCGGTAGACTCGCCAGATGCTGGTGAAACTGTCACCATGCATACTCAATTCAAACTGTATCCAGATCTAAAAACCGCAGGTCGTGGTATCCCAATCCAAATCACCCTACCCGATGAAAACAAAGTCAGTGCCACTGGTGCTCCTATTGTGTACAGAGGTATTGAGATTGGGCAGATTACGAATCTTTCACTAAGCAATGAACGCGAGCAAATTATTGCCAATGCAGCGATAGAACCCGCTTTCAGCGACATGCTAACGGCTGGCAGTAAATTCATCTTAGAAGAGGCGAAAGTTTCCCTCACTGGCGTTGAAAACATCGCGAACCTAGTACGAGGAAACTTTCTAACTATAGTGCCTGGGGCGGGAGATCAAGTTCGTCAATTTACGGCGATTAGAAAAACTCAATTTAGCCAACAACAAGAAAAATCAATCTCGGTAAAACTCACCGCGGATAGCTCTTTTGGCTTAGAAGTTGGCACACGAATTCTTTACAAAGGGATCGCCGTCGGTTCAGTGATAGACGTAAGATTAAACGACAAAAATGTCTCAATGGACGCGCTCATCGACAACCATTATGCTCATTTAATCAAATCAAGAAACCGATTCTTTATTACTGGAAGTGCAACTGCTGAGCTAACCGGATCGGGTTTAAGTATCACCGTTCCACCAGCTAAACAGTTACTGAGTGGATCAATCAGTTTTATCAGTGAAGGCTCGGATACACAACAAGAATCGTATACCCTTTATCAAAGCCAATCACTCTCAGAATTGGCTAAATACAACCAATCGGGGTCTCAAAGTATTACTCTGTTTTCAACTGAACTGCCCTCTATTTCTAAAGACAGTCCATTACTATATCGCAACCTTCAAGTCGGCAGTGTGTCGGATTTTTATCTCGTAGATGGTGGTGTAAAAATTAAGGCGACAATTGAAAACAAATATAAACACCTTATCACTAATCAAACTGTATTTTGGAACCGTTCTGGCGTTGAAGTCGATGCCTCTTTGTCAGGAATCAGTATCAAAGCTGCACCATTAAGAAGTTTAATTCAAGGTGGCATTGCATTTGACTCACTTCCCGGTATCGACAATAAGATCAGCGATAATTGGAAGTTATACAACAGCTATAAACATGCGAGAAAATTTGGCCGAGTCATTACATTAATGACCAACGGGCAGCAAGAAATAACCAAAGGAACGCCAATTAAATTCCAAGGTGTTACCGTAGGGGAAGTGACCTTAGTTGTCCCTCTATTCAAAAAGAGTAAGGTCGAAGTGACGGCTCGTATTTTGCCTGAATTTGTCAACAATATTACCCTAGCAGGTTCCCACTTTTGGGTCGCAGAACCGGAAATTGGTTTAGACGGAATTAAGAATATATCGTCTCTTGTGACGAAATACATCAAAGTAGAACCAGGTCATGGCAAGCCAGCCTACTCCTTCGAGTTAAGCTCTGCTCCACCAGAAGATTCAGGAGTTTCATTCAGCTTACAAAGTGAAACCCGTGGGTCAGTGAAAGTTGGTACCCCTGTTTTGTACCGAGAAATACCCATTGGAAAAGTAACGTCTGTTCAGCTTGGCCAGTTTGCCGATCGTGTTATCTCTGAAGTCGAAATAGATAAGGATTACGCCTACTTAGTTCGGAGCAATAGCGTCTTTTGGAATGTCTCTGGGATTGATGTTTCTATTGGTTTATCCGGAGCTAACATCAAAACAGGCACAGTTGACAGTTTAGTTCGTGGTGGGATTACGTTCTCTACCCCGGAACAGAAACAGCTTCAACCCATTGCAAAAGAGGGTCAATCATTCTACTTATACCCACAGGCTGACGAAGAATGGTCGAACTGGCGAACCGCTATCCCTAAGCCTTAGAACAAATGAACAGAAAATGCAGCTTAACGGCTGCATTTTTGTTTAGTCCTACCTAAAATTGAATTAAAATCCCCTATTCCGTTAAAGACTCAGAGACACTCAATTGCATCCAAATATAAAGCTGCCTGACGATTTTCTTCGTGAAATCGAAGCGATCATGCCGTCCCATTTAAATATGGAAGATTTCATCTCTGCGTGTAAGAAACCGCTCCGCAAAAGTATTCGTGTTAACACTTTAAAAATTTCTGTCGAAGATTTCATTGAGCGAGCACGTCAAAAAGAGTGGACCCTATCTCCAGTTCCTTGGTGCGATACCGGATTTTGGATCGATGCTGATGAAACTTCGGTACCACTGGGAAATACCGCAGAGCACATGGCGGGACTCTTTTACATCCAAGAAGCAAGTTCCATGATGCCACCGTCTGCAATGTTTAACGCAGAAGATGACGAGTTTAATGCGATCTTGGACATGGCAGCGGCTCCGGGTTCGAAAACCACTCAGGTAGCCGCATTAATGAAGAATCAAGGCGTACTTGTTGCCAACGAATATTCAGCAAGCCGAGTCAAAGTCTTGCACGCCAATATTGAACGTTGTGGTGTTAGAAATGCCGCATTAAGTAATTTTGATGGTCGAGTATTCGGCGGTTGGCTACCCGAGCAATTCGATGCGGTTCTTCTTGATGCACCTTGTTCAGGTGAAGGCACCATTCGAAAAGATCCTGATGCAATGAAGAACTGGAGTCGTGATTCTGTAATTGCGATTGGTGACACCCAAAGAGACTTAATTGAAAGTGCCTTTCACGCCTTAAAAACAGGTGGAATTATGGTGTATTCAACCTGTACCTTGAGCTTGGAAGAGAACCAACATGTTTGTCACCATTTAAAACAAACCTTTGGTGATGCCGTTGAGTTTGAATCACTGGCGAACCTTTTTGATGATGCAGAAGCAGCATTAACGGAAGAAGGTTTCTTGCACATTTTCCCACAAATTTATGATAGCGAAGGTTTCTTTGTTGCTCGCATTCGTAAAGTATCCAGCGTCACTCCTCCTGAAGTTAAAAAAAGAATGGGTAAGTTTCCTTTTGAAAAAGCGACAGCGAAAATTCAATCGGATGTCCGTGATCAGCTAGCAAAAACACTGGATATTGATCTTCCTACCGACTCTTCAGTTTGGTTGCGTGATAAAGATGTTTGGCTTTTCCCAAATGCACTTGAACCAATGATTGGAGAACTTCGATTCTCACGCATGGGAATTAAAATTGCTGAAACGCATAAGAAAGGATTCCGTTGGCAGCACCAAGTAGCGACGACCCTAGCCACCGGTAATGAAGCCAAAACTGTGCATCTTTCAGTTGATGATGCTCGTGAATGGTATATGGGCAGAGATGTGAGACCCCTTGATCAAAGTGGTCAAGGCGAAGTGATTGTTATGCTAGAAAGCGATGTCATTGGACTCGGTAAATGGGTGGGCAATCGAGTGAAAAATGGCTTACCACGTGAACTTGTACGTGATAAAAATCTATTTTAATTACGGTCTAAACTCGACCTTTAGCCTGATTTTCTCAAAATACTAGCAAATTCGCTAAGCTGTACTACACTTATTTTATTCACCGAAATGATAGTTAGTTTTAAGTAACCGTATGACTCTCATTTCTCTCAATAGTACAGCAACAAAGCAACAATGTTTCACAGAGTCGTAAGTTAGGCTCACAGATACAGATACAGATACAGATACAGATACAGATACAGATACAGATACAGATATTTTAAAAGTAAATTGTCACAAGTAACATGCTTTAAAGACATAATTAACGCAGGCTCGATCAACATGAGCTGCTTCCCCTAGACCCAAAACGGGATCAGTTTTGGGTCTTTTTTTATAACCGAGAAAACAAGTTCATCAGCTGCGTTAATTGAACATCAAAAGCAGAAGTTATAGTGGCTTACCACTACTCTTCGTTATCTACGAGTCTAATACCGTCTTTATCAATGGTAATTTTACCCTGCTTGTAAAGACCGCCAATTGTCTTTTTAAACGTACCTTTACTTGTTCTAAACGCAGAGAAAATCGCATCTGGTGATGATTTATCATTCAATGGTAAAAACCCATCGCGTTTCGCTAGTAAATCTAAAACTTTTAAGCTCAAGTCGTCCATCTTAGCAACACCAATTTTCTGCAAAGAAAGATCGATCTTGCCATCTTCACGCACATCTTTGATGTAGCCTTTCAGTTTTTTACCAATAAACAACTTACCGATCACTTCTGAAGGGAAGATCATTCCCCAGTGTTCGCCATTAATAATCATCTTGTAGCCAAGCTCACTGCGCTCAGCGACTAATAAATCAACTTGCTGATTACGTTCATAGCTAGCAGGCGTATTATCCAACCACTTGTTAAACTTTGTTGTACCAACAATACGGCTTGATGCTTTATCAATATACACATAAACCAAAATAGTTTGGCCTTCGCGTAACGGCCCACGCTGCTCACTGAATGGGATCAGAAGATCTTTACTTTTCACACCCCAACTAACAAATGCGCCCGTGCTGTTTACGCCTTCGACCGTCATTAATCCCCATTGACCAACCTGCGCGATAGGTGTTTCTGTAGTCGCAGCCAACTGGCTATCAGAATCAATGAACAGAAATACGTCAAGCATGTGACCAATTTCAGCATTTTCAGGAGCAAACTTTTTAGGCAGTAATACCGTTCCGTAATCGTCAGCATCCAGGAAAATCCCAAAATCTGCCAGTTTTACCACTTTTAAGCTGTTTATTTGACCAACATTAATCATCAAAATTGTCTCTTTTCAAATTTGCGGTGATTATACGTGATCTCTGGTATCCTTTCGCTAGTTTCACTCATAAATTTCATATCTGTAAGGAGTTATCGTTGATCACCGTCGACAAACATGACGCTATTACTCTCAAAATTAACCATGCGATGGCTAAAACTAAAAAATTAGACATGGATATGTATCTTTTTGTCCCTGGTGAATTGGGTTTAACTCCTGAAGTTCTGTCTGAGAGTGGCTTTTACTTCAATGCCATGACTCAGAAACGCGCCTACTATAGTGATAAAACGCTGTTGCCGCTTGTTCATAGCCGACTTGCAAAACGCGGGCGCTTATCTACCACTCAGTACCGTGTCAGCTTGAGCTTATTCGCCTATCAATATGTGATTGCCCTCGATAAGGCGGTAAATAGCTTAAACAAAACCGAACGAGAAGATGTCTCGGCTGAAGAAGTAGATGAAGTAATCGAACTTGCTTTAGACATATTAAAACGTTTACGCCGTGGTATTCCGTTTGAAGAGAATTTGAAACGCTATTATGCCAATGTAGATAACTACCTTTCTTGGTATACAGAACAACGCTTTCTCTCCTTAGTCGCTCATATGCCTAGGGGTAATGAGTACTCAACTATCAAGGAACGTCTCATTGTTCTATGCGAAAAAGAGACCGTTCACCGTAAATTAAACGATTACAACTCGAAAAAAGTTCGTGAAGATGTGACGCGATTAAGTAATAAAATGCGTCTATTGCGCAGGTTGATAGAACACCCAATCATCTTAAAAGAAAAAACCATCTCTATGGGTAAGAATGTTAAACGTGCGGTGAAAGGTGTGGCGACAGGTTTGGTTATGGTTTTTGTTACCACCATCGCCATCGTTGCGCGAGACTTCCTCGGTGAAATCACCGCATCGTTCATCGTTGCGATGTCGTTTATCTATGCGTTACGTGAAATATTCAAAGATGATTTGCGTGATATTCTTTGGCGCTGGATGCGTAAAGGCAAGCCTAAATGGAAACGCCGATACTACGACCCGACAACAAACAAAGCGGTTGGACAGAAACTAGAGTGGCTTGATTACACCAGCTTTTCAAAATTAGCAGACCGTATCCAGCAGATCAGAAGAAAACGTGTCGTTCAACGTGAAGAGCAGATATTGCATTATCGTTCACAGACAGAGATGTCGACGTCAAGATTTATGAGTGGTTACGAAGAAACACGCGAAACGATCCAAGTCAGTCTTAGAGAGTTAACTCGACTCATGGATAAGGGTTCAAACAAAATCTATCAACTCAATGAAGGTCAAGTCAGTAAAGAGTCAGTCGAAAAAAGGCACTTGCTCAACTTAATCATTAAAGAGAACAACCATGATGGTGAACCGAATTATTATCGCTGGAAAATCATCATGAATCGCTCAAAAATCGTCGATATTGAACAAGTCAACGTAAGCTAAGTGCTTTGTGTTTTGTAAACTAAGCGCTTTCTTTGAGCTTGTTATTTTCTTAGCTCGCTAGTTTTGAGCTAACTGGACACTTTCTTCAAAGAGAGGGTCAATAAAAATTCTGCCATGGGTTCATCACCATGCAAACTTGGACAAGTGGCAGTGATTTTTACATCTTGGTTTACCCTCTCTCCGCTACCTATGGTTTCATCTAGCATTTGATCAATCAAATCGCCATCCTCACAATAAAAGTGAACATCAGCTTCTGGGCGCTTTAAAAATTTCGCTTCAACCCCTTTGAAAGCAAGAGAGATTTTTTCTCCTCGCTGCTGGGCTTTCTCCATTGCGAGGAACCCGCCAGCCACGTCAGCACCAACGGCCAACACACCAAAATACATACTACTAAGATGATTTTTAGTCCGTCGCTTTAATGGGATCCTTACTTCGACACTGCGTTCATTCAGAACCAATAGTTTCGGGTGGCATAACCAAATCATTGGCACCTTAAAGAAACCAAAGAGGTTTAAGTACATATTCGCTTTTTGCAACGGGGATAACATATCGACTCACTATTAGAATAAGTTGTCAGACCAGTTAAGCGAAGAAAAACGGTATTGTCAAAGAAATGTTAAAAAAAGGAGATATAAACAGCAGTTCATATCTCCTTCGCTTTTTAAACTTGATGGTAGTGATAGCCCTTTTATTCATCAATCTAAGAGTCTATAAGCTACCATTACGAACTAGGCATTAGCCAAAACGTTACATTGTCACTACAACATTCAAGCCTTGATATTTGAGTAGATGCCTTTGAAGCTCGGGATACTCTGATAATGCTTGCGTTACAACTTGCACTGGTTTGCCAACCTTTTGGGCCGCCTCAATTACCAATGACAACATATCTAAGACCGCATCATTCTGTGGATCAAACAGATGTTCATTCGTCTCATTGGCTTTATCTACACCCAAGGTAAATTGAGTCAAATGTTCAACATTCACTACGACACCATCAAATAACTCTAATAACCGAGGAGCAAGCATTACCGAAGACGGAACATCGCACGAAAAACAGAGGTTTATTGCCTCGTTCTGACTCGAAATATCTAAGCTTTTCAGCTGTTCTATGATCTGTTGCGCTTCATCAAGAGTGCGGACAAATGGAATGACAACATCAACATTCACCCCTTTCTCAACGAGAGATTTAATAACGTTGCACTCTAATGAAAATGCATGTGAATATGCATCAGAGACAAAACGAGACACGCCTCTTAGGCCAAGTGAAGGGTTGATTTCATCTTCTTCCACTTGTCCACCAAGTAATGATCGAAATGCGTAGCTATCATTGCTGCTTAAACAGACTTTCACTACATCATGTTTGTCTGTTTTAGCCATTAAGATCTCAGATGACAAGGTCTCCACAAAATGCTCGTCAACACTCTCGCCAAACAAAATCGCATCAAGAGCGCCAACTTCTATATCCGTTAAATCACCTTTAACCTGAGCAATCGATGGGTGATAAAAAACCTTCTCCATCATTAGCTCTGATAGAGAAACATATAAGTAGTCCGAATCTTGACTGTCTGCGTATGAAGGCAACACATCCCCAAGTTTAAATTCTGGGTGAATAGTACCTTGATCGACTTGCTTCATTATGGCTCCGATATTTGATTTATTACCTTGAGGAAAATACCGATAGCGCCAAGTGAATTCAAGCAAAACACCATGATTTAGCTCTAACTCAACAATAAAGCACCGATTAATCCACGAATGACCAATAAGATTGCCTCTAAAGAGTTTATTCCTAAGAATAATTCCGTTATCTTTACCGCTTCGCAATAAAAGACAAGCAATCACATGCCATTAAAAACTGATGAATTGAGAACCCAAGCACTTGGGCCTATGCCGACTCCAGCCGAGCTTGGAAGTGCTTACCCTATCACTGACGATGTTGCTGAACGTATTGCTCAGTCTCGCAGACAAATTGAAGATATTCTTACTGGTCGAGATGATCGACTTTTGGTCATTGTTGGACCATGCTCTGTTCACGATACCGATGCCGCTCTAGACTACGCTCAACGTCTAAGTTCTATCCAAGAGCAATATTCAAAAGAGCTCTTTATCGTCATGAGAACCTACTTTGAAAAACCGCGCACGGTGGTAGGTTGGAAAGGTCTGATTACTGATCCAAACCTAGATGGTTCTTATGCACTGGAAGCTGGGCTGCACAAAGCACGTAAACTCTTACTTGATATTAATACGCTAGGGCTTGCGACAGCGACTGAATTCCTTGACATGATCACAGGTCAATACATTGCTGATTTAATCACTTGGGGTGCTATTGGTGCACGTACAACTGAATCGCAAATCCACCGTGAGATGGCATCTGCGCTATCTTGTCCTGTTGGTTTTAAAAATGGTACCAACGGCAACGTAAAAATTGCCATTGACGCTATTCGCGCGTCGCATGCATCTCACTACTTCTACTCTCCAGATAAGAATGGTCGTATGACGGTTTATCGCACCAGTGGTAACCCGTATGGGCACATTATTCTTCGCGGTGGTGACACTGGGCCGAATTTCGATGCGCAATCGGTTGAAGCCGCATGCAACAAGCTTGCAGAGTTTGATTTACCTGCGCGTCTAATTGTTGACTTTAGCCACGCAAACTGTGAAAAACAGCACCGTAAACAGCTCGAAGTCACGCAAGATATTTGTGATCAAATCATATCTGGAAGCACTTATGTTGCAGGGATCATGGCTGAAAGCTTTATTGAAGAAGGCAATCAACCTATGACCGATATCAACAACCTTGAATATGGAAAATCAATTACCGACCCTTGTATTGGTTGGAATGACACTGTTCAAATGCTTGATATGCTATCTACTGCAATTAAAACCCGTAAATAAAACTGAGGATAATTTTTATGCCTTCTTTTGATATTATTTCTGAAGTTGAAAGCACAGAACTTCGTAACGCTGTTGATAACGCAAACCGTGAACTTGCTACTCGTTTTGATTTTAGAAATGTAGAGGCGTCATTCGAATATAAGAGCGATGTCGTTACCCTTTCTTCGCAAGATGACTTCCAACTTAAGCAGATGCGCGACATTCTACGCAGCAACCTAACCAAGCGCGGTGTGGATGCTAAAGCGATGGAAGCAAAAAAAGCGGACCAAACGGGCAAAAACTGGCACCAAGATGTCATTTTCAAACAAGGTGTTGAAACTGATATTGCTAAGAAAATAATCAAAGCCGTAAAAGATGCAAAAATCAAAGTTCAAGTTGCTATTCAGGGCGAGAAGATGCGCGTAACAGGTAAAAAACGTGACGATCTACAAGAAGTTATGGCTCTGGTTCGCGGTGGTGATTTCGGCCAACCGTTCCAGTTTGACAACTTCCGCGACTAATTACTTTTGTAATGGTGGTTTGTAATAACTAGGCAGCTAGCCTTTAGAAAAAGAACTTGGTACTGGTTATAAACAAAGAGGGAGGCACTTGATTGTGCCTCCCTCTTTGTTTTTCTATTCCACGTAAGCAACACTTAAGTAAAAGTGACTTCAAAACTGGTTTACGGTCAACATCGGCCCAAAGAGAGCAAGCTATCACTTCCAATTAGCAATGAACACTCGTTCTTCTTCGGTACAAAAACGCAGATTCGCAAGTTGTCTTGTTTCGCTTTGGCTATTCTCTCGGACAAATCAGCAGCAGTTGCATATTCCTCGCGTTCAGCATCTCTCCGTGATAAATCAATAAAATCATAGGGACACGCTTTAGGGTATAGAATCAGTTCCGCTTGTTGCATTAGTCGCAACGCTTTTATCGTCAAAAGCTCTACATCATCACCAAACTCTATCCATGTGCAGCTACCTGCTCTGTCTAATTCTTGCTTAATAGCGATTTGGTATAGTGATTCTAGCTGTTCTCTGCTCACTGATGATTCAACGCGAGAGTCAGATAAAAACGCTTCCCAGAATTTTCGTCTTTCTGTCACACTAGGAAACTCTTTCTTAATAGAATTACGTTTTGATGCGCCAAACTCTGCGAGTAGAGATAAATTCTGTGGCAGTACTGATTCTAATTTTTCACGAATGTTTCTCACTAAAATTGGAGAAGCGCCACCACTCGATATCGCAATTTGGATTCGCCCACGGTTCACCATAGACGGAGTAATGAAATCGCAGAAGGGTAAATCGTCAACCACGTTTACAAGAATACCCATTTTTTTTGCATCTTTATGAACCTGATGATTTAAGGATGGATTATCGGTTGTTGCCCATACTTGTATATACTGCTTGGTCATAATTTCACTGGAATAAAAATTTTGAATCCATGAACAACGCTCTGCATCCACAAGGGACCTCAAGTAAGGCTCTAACTTGGGTGATACGACAGTAACCGATGCTCCTGCCCTTAAAAGTGAATCGACTTTTCTGCATGCAACCTCTCCCCCACCCACAACCAAAACAGGTTTGTTAACTACATCCAAAAATAGTGGAAAATATCGCATTGCTACTCCTAAGCTTTCTAAATAACTATTCACTTATGCTACCAAAAACAGTGCATTCTGAGCAGCCCATTGTCTCTTAATAAACTATTTAAGACTAAATTTTCATTAGTTCTTAGATTGTCTCACTAGTATACGACTGTCAAATAACCTGTAACACCATTTAAACATTCAATATGAGTACAATTATTCTAATGCACTAATGATGTGCTCAGTTGCACTATTTACATTCAGTTAACATTTAGTCATCCTAACATCTGTTCGGTTTTGTGATTTCTCTCAAAAATCTTTTTAAATTAAATGTTTGAGAAAACATAAATCCTTACCTACGCTTATAAGTGATTGATTTTCAATCGTGCTCAAAAAGCCGAAATCAATCGTAAAGGATATAACGTAATCATGATAAGTAAGTTGTATCAGGTATTACCTGGTTTAACATGGATCATACAGGATGGATACAAATGACAAATAAACTCACTCTTCTTGCTACAGTCGTCGCTGCTTCTTCTGCCATGATGGCAACATCAGCATCAGCAGCAGATAGCACTCTGGAAAAAGTTAAATCACAAGGTTACCTAACTTGTGGTGTAAGTACTGGTCTTCCAGGGTTCTCTAACCCAAACTCAAAAGGTGAATGGGAAGGAATCGATGTTGAATATTGTCAAGCACTGGCAGCTGCTGTTCTTGGCGATAAAACAAAAGTTAAGTATGTTCCTTTAACGGCAAAAGAACGCTTCACCGCTCTCCAGTCTGGTGAAATCGATGTATTGTCGCGTAACACCACATGGACTCTTCACCGTGATACAGCTCTTGGTTTAAACTTCGTTGGCGTAAACTACTACGATGGTCAAGGTTTCATGGTCAAAAAAGATCTTGGCTTAACCAGTGCTAAAGAACTGGATGGTGCTTCTGTATGTGTTCAATCTGGTACCACTACAGAACTTAACCTAGCCGATTATTTCCGTAACAGCGGAATGTCATACAAACCGGTTGTATTTGATACGGCCGCGCAAACATCTAAAGGTTTTGATGCCGGTCGTTGTGATGTACTTACGACAGACCAATCAGGTCTTTACGCCCTTCGCTTGAACCTTAAAGATCCAAGTTCAGCGCAAGTTTTACCTGAAATCATCTCTAAAGAGCCTCTTGGACCTGTTGTTCGTCAAGATGATGACAAATGGTTTAACGTGGCAAAATGGACACTCTCTGCAATGATTAATGCCGAAGAGTATGGTATTTCGTCTAAAAACGCAGACCAAATGCTGAAATCTAAAGATCCAAACATCAAACGTATTCTTGGTGTTGATGGTCCTAAAGGTAAAGGTCTTGGCATTCGTGATGATTGGGGATACCAAGTAATCAAGCAAGTGGGTAACTATGGTGAAAGCTTTGAACGCACCGTTGGTACAGGTTCTCCTCTAGCTATTTCACGTGGCGTAAACGCCCTATGGAATGCTGGTGGCTTCATGTACGCTCCACCTATCCGCTAATTCAGTTTGGATATGTTATTGAAGGGCGGTGGGATGCCGCCCTTTCCTAAATGGATTTGAGGTTAATGTTGTATGAAACCTAATAATAATGTACCAAGTATGCAGGCAAAACCAACTGCTAAGAGTGCAAACCTATTTTATAACCCCACCTTTCGCTCAGTCATCTTCCAAATACTCGCGGTTGCTGCACTGCTCTTTTTCGGATACACCATAGTAAATAATGCTTTAACCAATCTTGATGCTAGAGGTATCGCGACTGGCTTTGGTTTCTTATCTGAAGAAGCTGGATTTGGTATTGGCTTAACACTTGTTGAGTACGATGAAACATTTTCTTATGGAAGAACATTTGTTATCGGCCTCTTGAACACGGCTTTAGTTTCAGTTCTTGGTATTATCCTAGCGACAGCCATCGGTTTTTCTGTCGGGATTGCTCGACTATCTAATAACTGGTTGGTTAGCCGTTTCGCAGCAATTTACATTGAAATTTTCCGTAATATTCCACTTCTATTGCAAATATTCTTTTGGTACTTTGCTGTACTTCAAGCGCTACCATCTGCTCGTCAAAGTATGAGTTTAGGTGAAGCAATATTCCTTAATGTTCGTGGTTTATATTTCCCCGCTCCTGTTTTTGAACAAGGTAGTGCTTTTGTAATCGCTGCTTTTATCGCCGGCATCATTGCGACATTATTCATTAGCATTTGGGCCAAAAACAAGCAAAAACTAACGGGTCAACAAACGCCGTTATTACGCATCGCTTTTGGTTTATGTATTGTCATTCCGACGATCATATTTTTTGTTATGGGACAACCTATCACGGCTGAATATCCTGAATTAAAAGGGTTCAATTTCCGTGGTGGTATCAGCATTATTCCTGAACTTGCGGCCTTAATGCTCGCACTAAGTATCTATACCGCTTCGTTTATTGCCGAAATTGTACGATCAGGGATTAACGCTGTTAGCCATGGGCAAACTGAAGCTGCCATGTCATTAGGTTTACCTCGTTCTCGAACCTTAAAGTTAGTTGTTATTCCGCAAGCTCTGAGGATCATCATTCCACCATTGACCAGTCAATATTTGAATTTAACCAAAAACTCATCCCTAGCGATGGCGATTGGTTATCCAGATTTAGTTTCGGTTTTTGCAGGGACAACCCTCAACCAAACTGGGCAAGCGATTGAAATCATTGCAATGACAATGGGTGTTTATCTCACATTGAGTATTTTGACATCTGCCTTGATGAATATCTATAACCGCAAAGTTGCGTTGGTGGAGAGATAAGATGAGCATACATGAATTTCAACCAAGCCTTCCACCACCTGCAAACACTGTCGGTGCGGTAGGTTGGCTTCGAAAAAATCTTTTTAATAGCCCTGTTAACTCAGTAGTGACTATTGTTTTAGCCTATTTAGGATTCTCTTTATTTTGGGCAATATTTGACTGGGCAATTCTCAATGCCGATTGGCTTGGAAGCACAAGAGATGCCTGTACCAGTGATGGCGCATGTTGGGTGTTTATCAGCGTTCGTTGGGATCAATTTATGTTCGGTTTCTACCCAGAAGCTGAACTGTGGCGACCTCAACTTTTCTATGCAACGCTAGCTATTTTCGTTGGCCTACTCGCCTACGAGAAAACGCCAAAACGACTTTGGATCTGGTTAGTTTTCGTTAACATATACCCATTCGTTGTTGCTGGTCTACTTTATGGTGGCGTGTTTGGCCTTGAAGTGGTTGAAACCCACAAATGGGGAGGCTTACTGGTTACGCTTATCATTGCTCTAGTGGGCATTGTGGTTTCCTTGCCTATCGGTGTTGCTTTGGCACTGGGCCGTCGTTCTGAGATGCCAATTATACGAAGCATGTGTACCATCTACATCGAAGTATGGCGTGGCGTTCCGTTAATTACAGTGCTGTTTATGGCTTCAGTAATGCTGCCACTATTTTTATCTGAAGGTTCTGAAACAGACAAGTTGATTCGAGCATTAATCGGGGTGGTTCTATTCAGTGCAGCCTATATGGCGGAAGTAATTCGTGGTGGTCTACAAGCCATTCCAAAAGGCCAATATGAAGCCGCAGATGCATTAGGTTTAAGTTACTGGAAAAAAACGGGGTTAATTATTCTCCCACAGGCGCTTAAAATCACTATTCCATCTATTGTAAATACCTTTATTGGCTTGTTTAAAGATACCAGTCTCGTACTCATCATCGGTATGTTTGATGTACTTGGTATTGGTCAAGCCGCAAACACTGACCCTGAATGGTTAGGGTTTTCAACCGAAAGTTATGTATTTGTCGCGTTAGTGTTCTGGGTGTTCTGTTTTAGCATGTCGAGATATTCGATATGGCTTGAAAACAAACTTCACACCGGCCACAAACGATAATTAAAAAGATCAAGGACGTATTATGACGCAGCAACAATCGAATACAAATGATAGTCAAGAGTTGATGATTGAACTCAAGGATATGAACAAGTGGTATGGCGAATTTCACGTACTAAAGAATATTAATCTTGAAGTTCGTAAAGGCGAAAAAATCGTTATCTGTGGCCCTTCTGGCTCTGGTAAATCAACGATGATTCGTTGTATTAACCGACTTGAAGAGCATCAAAAAGGGCATATTTTTGTATCAGGTAATGAATTAACTGAAGATTTAAAAAATATCGAAGCCGTACGAAAAGAAGTTGGTATGTGCTTCCAGCACTTCAATTTATTCCCACACTTAACGGTACTTGAAAATTGCACTCTTGCGCCTATTTGGGTTAAGAAAATGCCTAAAAAGGAAGCAGAAGCAATTGCAATGAAGTATTTAGAGCGTGTAAAGATCCCAGATCAAGCCGACAAGTTCCCAGGACAACTTTCTGGTGGTCAACAGCAACGTGTTGCTATTGCCCGTTCTCTCTGTATGAGCCCTCAAGTTATGCTTTTTGATGAACCTACCTCTGCACTCGACCCTGAAATGGTTCGTGAAGTATTGGATGTTATGGTTGAACTAGCAGATGAAGGTATGACAATGCTATGTGTTACTCACGAAATGGGTTTCGCGAAAGAGGTGGCAGATCGAGTAATCTTCATGGATGCCGGAGAAATTATTGAAGAAAATAACCCTGTCGATTTCTTCGAAAATCCACAGTCTGATCGAACTCAAAATTTCTTAAGTCAAATATTGCACCACTAAACCTGTTGCAGGCGATAAAACTTAAGGGAGGCATGCTAAGTGCCTCTCTTTTATTTTCCTCATAAGCTCATAGACTTATAATGGATGAAATATGATGTTACATCTTAGCTAACACTTAAGCTTTTATTTTTATTATTATTTTATTTAAGAACAACACTAAAAAGACTTGATTTTTTGAACTTTCAGCCCCATAACTGTTCATATAAATATTAAGTCACTCTATCGAGGAAGATTATGAATAGCCCAATGGTATCTCGCTCATCAAGCGTAGAGAGCACATTAGAAACAAACAAAGTACTTAAAAATACTTATTTCCTACTATCAATGACGCTAATCACAAGCGCTATTGCTGCCGTTGCGACTATGGCGATGCAAATGTCATCAATGATGGCGCTAGTAATGCAAGTTGCTGCAATCGGTATTCTATTTTTTGTTATGCCTAAAGCAGTTAATTCGTCGGCAGGTATTGTATGGACCTTCGTATTCACTACTTTAATGGGTGGTGCTCTTGGTCCAATGCTAAATCACTACGCTGCGATTCCAAATGGCCCTAGCCTAATCGCTCAAGCTCTTGGTTTAACAGGTTTAGTTTTCTTATCTTTATCTGCATACACAATCACGACTAAGAAAGATTTCTCTTTCATGCGTAGCTTCTTGATTGCCGGTCTTATTGTTGTTATTGCAGCAGGTTTGATCAATATCTTTGTTGGTTCAACAATGGCTCAATTGGCAATCAGTAGCATCTCTGCAATGGTATTCTCTGGTTTCATTCTATTTGATACTAGCCGTATTGTTCGTGGTGAAGAGACAAACTACATCAACGCAACAATCTCTATGTATCTAAATATTCTGAACCTATTCATCAGCCTGTTGAGTATTCTTGGTATCACCAACAACGACTAATGACTAAATTGATATGAGTAAGCCCAAGGCCAAAACCTTGGGCTTTTTTGTACCAACAGAAAGATGTGCTTGAGAAGTTGACCTCGGCTGCGCTACCCTATCTGATAACTATTTAAATACCTGTTAAAAATTAGTGGAATTACCATGCTTGAATTCAACGGCAAAACTATCGAAACTGACGCTCAAGGTTATCTGTTAGATTACACACAGTGGAGCGAAGATTTGATCCCACATTTAGCTAAAGAAGAAGGCATCGAACTAACGGATGCTCACCTTGAAGTTATTCTATTTGTTCGAAAGTTTTATGAAGAGTTTAAAACATCCCCAGCAGTGCGTATGTTGGTTAAAGCGATAGAAAAAGAACATGGTCCTGAAAAAGGAAACAGTAAGTATCTTTTTAAACTGTTCAAACAAGGCCCAGCAAAGCAAGCGACAAAATTAGCAGGGCTCCCAAAACCAGCGAAATGCTTATAAAACAAGTTTCGATAAGCTCTCGGGATTTTTAAATAATACTGTAGACCGTTCTACAGTATTTCAAACCCCTTTATATTGCATTCTTCCTCACGATCTAGTGGACCACTTCTGATGATTGAATCAACGGTTGCTGATTTAGGCCCATGTGCTAGCCATTTTGCAAATATCTCAACATTATCGCTTTGCCCACAGACCATGACTTCGACACTACCATCATTTAAATTTTTAGCGTACCCAGTCACATTAGATTCCAGCCCTTGTCTTGATGTGTAATATCGAAAACCTACGCCTTGAACCACACCAAATACGATAAACCTTTCACATTTTTGAGTCATCTAAACACCTATTTTGTCAATTGAGTGCTATATTTCACGAGTCTTTATACCTACTTTCTGTTGTAGGTTTTTACCATCTAAATTAGAGCATAGCACTATGAAAGAGATTCCATTCCGCTGGATCGATAAATATCTTATACACCTTAAAATTCAAGAAAAATTCTACCTCCTTTTCTTATTACCGGCACTTGCTCTGGTGATCCTCTCTTTCGTGCTCAGCAGTTCAGCAGACTCCATGCTTAATCAGCTGGTTCAAGATGAACTTATTCTAACCAAAAACTTAATTGAAGCTGGAGAACTCACTCGCGCGGAAGTAAGCAATTTATTAAGTAATTCAGAAACCATTCAGATTGGTAATGGTGTTGGTTCTGTGTCAGTAATGGACGGGGCGTTTAGCATCGTCGCATCTCACAATCTAACGTTGTGGGCTTCACTTTCAACCACTCACTTAGTCATCATTTTTGTCGCTTTATCTCTAATAGCTCTCGCGGTTTACTACATCATGACCTTCATTGGTGGTGCTATGTTTACAATGAATAAGGCTCTAAGTGTTCTAGCGAGTGGTAATTTAACTGAGCGCATGAACTTTTTCTTAGTACGAGACGAATTCAGTACGATCGCTATTGCTATTGATAAAGTCGCTGAACGCGAACAAAAAATGGTACTTTCGATTCAAGAGTCTGTTGCACTTATGCAGCAAATTAGCTCTGATTTGAATTTATCAACACAACAAAGTTCCGACGTTTCCAACACTCAGCAAGAGCACCTGAACTCTCTAGCGAGCGCGACCGAAGAGATGGCCTCTACAATCCGTGAAGTTGCTAACCTTGCACATGATTCCAGCACACAAACAGAAGATGCTCGCAGTGTTGCCCAAGGCGGACAGGTAAAAGTGAGTACGACTCTTGAGTCGATTTCGAATCTATCGAACGAGATTACTTCAGCTTCTCAAGCGGTTGAAGAATTGGACGCGAATGCTGCGCAAATTGACGAAGTTGTCACAACCATCAATGCTATCTCCCAGCAGACAAATTTACTTGCGTTAAATGCCGCAATCGAGGCTGCTCGTGCTGGTGAACAAGGACGCGGGTTTGCAGTTGTTGCTGATGAAGTAAGAGCGCTTGCAGGTCGAACCCAACAAGCGACCGTCGAAATTCAAAGTATGATTGAATCATTGCAGCGCAACAGCCAATCTTTGACTCAACTGATGGAAGTGACGGTTAACAATGCAAATGAGGGTCAATCCTTAATGGCTGAAGTTAATGAAGAGATAGGCCACCTTGCAGACAAAAACCAGTCTATTTCTGATAGTAGCGTTCAAATCGCGACAGCGGCAGAAGAGCAAGGCGTTGTTGCTGATAATATTGCGGCAAGTGTTGAGGAAATTCGTAATCAATCAAACAATGTGTGTGAAATGATTTCTGCATCGAATAAAAATGTTGAACAACTCCGCAAACAAAGCGATGAAATGGAAGGATTACTCACAGGCTTAAAGGCATAGCAAGTAACTCTACATTCGCTGTTTAACACCTCTTCAAGGGCTGCAAGATTTGTAGCCCTTTTCTTATTTTAGGTGAGACATTGCTTTTCCCAACCGCATCACCGACAATACACGCCATTTTTTGATTCAATATATAGAGCATCTCAATGACTCCTGCAATTTATCTAGCAAAAGGCCGCGACAAATCACTTCGACGTAAGCATCCGTGGGTATTCTCACGTGGTATTGACAAAGTGGAAGGTGAGCCTCAATCAGGTCAAACTGTCGACGTATTTGCGCAGAACGGCAAATGGCTAGCTAAAGCAGCGTACTCTCCTACTTCGCAAATTCGAGCTCGTGTTTGGAGCTTTGAGAAAGAAGAGATCAATAAAGAGTTTTTCATTAAACGAATTCAAAATGCTCAACTTCTACGTGAAGAGATTATTGAACGTGACGGCCTTACTGGTTATCGCCTGATTGCTGCGGAATCAGACGGCCTTCCAGGCATTACCATTGATAAATACCAAGACTTTCTTGTTTGCCAACTGCTTAGTGCTGGCGCTGAATTGAACAAACAGATTCTAGTTGAAGCGTTAGTTCATTGCTTCCCTGAGTGTAATGTTTATGAACGTTCTGATGTTGCAGTTCGTAAAAAAGAGGGGTTAGAGCAAACTGTGGGTGTTCTTCATGGCGAAGAGCCACCTAAGTCTGTTGTGATTGAAGAGAATGGCATCAAAATCAGTGTCGACATTGTTGAAGGCCACAAAACGGGTTTCTATCTTGATCAGCGTGACAGCCGTAAAGAGTCAATGAAATACGTTAAAAACAAAGACGTTTTAAACTGTTTCTCATACACCGGTGGTTTTGGACTATACGCACTTAAAGGCGGAGCAAAACGTGTAATCAATGCAGACGTATCTCAACCGGCATTAGATATGGCTAAACACAACGCTGAAATCAATGAATTTGATATTTCCAAAAAACGCGCAGTGTTCTTGAATGCGGATGTATTCAAACTATTGCGTGAGTACCGCGACCAAGGTACAAAGTTTGATGTTGTTATCATGGACCCACCAAAGTTTGTATCCAGCAAAAACAACTTAACATCTGGTGCGAACGGTTATAAAGATATCAACATGTTGGCAATGCAGATTTTAAGCCCAGGTGGCACCTTACTGACTTACTCTTGCTCTGGTTTGATGGGAGCAGATCTGTTCCAAAAAATCATTGCTGATGCCGCATTAGATGCTGGCCGCAGTGTGAAATTTGTAGAGCGTTTTGAACAAGCCGCAGATCACCTTACCGACACTGCTTACCCAGAAGGTTTCTACCTGAAAGGTTTTGCTTGTAAGGTTCTATAAGTAACACCATCAATTTCCTTAGTATTTTAATCTAGGCATAGCTAACATAAACGTCTGTTTTAAAATACTAAAATAGTTCATACAAAAAAGGGCCTTTCGGCCCTTTTCTCTTTCTAATTATTCAACATGTATTATTTTTAGAATCGCTAGCATATCAGACTGTGAGTAATTACCGCTTGAGCCTTCCAAATTGTAGTCACTGAACTGACTGGCTGCATCATCCAACACTATCGTCTGTGTTTCTGAGCCATGCGATATAGTAAGCGTAAGATCATCGCCATCAGTTGAAACGTCAATCTTTGATAGCAAATCGTTCATGTCTGAACTTCCTGTATCTGAAATCAGCTCTGATAAATCGATATGATCGGTATCTCGATGGAAATCAGTAATCACATCTTCGTGGTCATCTAATGAGTCATCAACCCATTTGAAGATATCATCGCCTTCCCCACCAGTAAGAATGTCGTTACCCGTACCACCAATGAGAATATCGTTACCAATACCACCATCTAGCGTGTCGTTACCTGTGCCACCACGAAGACCATCATTCCCAGAACCACCGTAAATAGTATCATTCCCAGAGCCTCCGAACATGAGATCAACGCCACCCTGCCCATAAATAGTATCATCGCCACCGCCACCATGACCGATATCAATATGTGCACTGCTAAACTGTGAGCTATTCAGCGCGCTATCTTCACCTTCTGGTGTATTCTGCAAATTCTGCTCATCTGAACCAGACATAAATGACTTCATATTCTCATTTGCTTGAGCAATATTAGCATTTGAGTTTGCGTTGCTGTCTCCAAGTCCATGGCTTTCACCGAGGTAGATAGTATCATTACCTCTACCTAGGAACACATCATCTCCTGCAGCACCTACATCTACAGTTAACCCTTTGCTATGATCTTCCACAACGAAGTTGTCTTTTCCTGCTGGGTTTTGACTCCAGAGTAACTCCTCATCAGAAGTACCAAAATGATTCAGTCTTAAGTGATCGACAACATCCCCTTCGGATTTGACATCTGGTACAACACTCACTCCAATATTGAACTGTAGCGAACTGGTACTAGTATCACCATCATTATCCACAAGTGTATATTCGAAATTTAACGAAGTATCTGTCGTTACTGTTGCACCGAAGAATTGGTATCCCCCTGTATCTAAATCAATAGCCATAGAGTGGGATTTATTAATAAAGACAGAGAGTATATGTGTGTCACTGTTAAATGAGTGTTTCGTTGACACGTCATCAGATGGAGATGTTAAACGTGTGCCATCGAATTGATAGGTAACACCGTCAATTTCAATGCTCTCAACATGCCCGCCATCAGCACCAAATCCATTCAATACACCAGAACTATTACTAGAAGCAATAGAACCCGTGATAGGGTCAATCACTGATTGAAGGATAACTGGTGGTAACTGCGTGATATCAGGTACTACTACAGCCTCAATTTGACTATTATTGGCGCCGTTGTATGCAATATCATTAAGGTGCTCAACTGGAACTGATTCGCCCATTCCATAAGCAAGCGCAGTAATATCGCGCGCGGCCAAATAACTTTCCCACACCCCCTGTTCAGTTTCATCAATGATGCCATCTGAATTAGATGCGCCATCCGAAAGGAAATAAGCCAAATTAGAAGGAGAACCATCGACTTTGCCTGCATCATCCCAGTGCCCCATAGCAGCATCGATAGCATTATCATAATGAGTTCCGCCCCCGGCTTTGAGATCATTGACCAGTTTAATCGCTTCTTCAACTGTCATCCAACTTGAGCCACTGGCCGCATTTTGAGCATCAGAAGAAGAGGTGAACGTCACTATCTGAACTTTCGTATCACCTAGTGACTGGTATTCATTGAGGAGCTGTTTTGCTGCATCTTGCATAACACTTAAGCGAGAAACACTTGTGATATCCTTTTCCCCAGTCTCCGCATCCCATTTCATTGAGCCAGATATATCTAAGATCAATTGGACATTCGCACCATCCTTCACTGTAGGTTGAAGATCGTGTACGACTGTATGTGCTACTGGGCTGTCATCTTCAACATGGACCGAAATAGTTCCACTTCCGGATAAATGGCCATCCGAAACAACAACGGGAATATCAAATGACTCAACATCTTCACCAGCGGTATTACTATGCTTAATAGCTGAGTTCAACTCGACAGTGTAATGCCCATTATCATCAATAGTTGCCGTAACAACAGAAACCTCAGCAGTACTTGAGTCTCCATCATGGTCGACGGTCCCAGTTATTGTCTGCTTATCTCCACTCAATACCCAAGATACCTCTTCGTCTCCAACGAATAATGAATCGATAGGCGTAGAGAATGATACCGTTAAAGGATCATGGTTCTGATCATTCAAAGTTAAACTACCAGAAACAGATGTAACATCGGTAGTGTCTGTACCATTAGGCAAACCCGTACTGTCCAGCAATCCTTGAGTTAGTCCTTCTTCTGAAAGCCTAACATCTGCATCACCAATAATAGGAGCTTGTGGGCGCTCTAGAACAGTTACAACCAAGTCTGCTTGATTTGTTGCTGTATCGTTATTACTTGACTCAGTTGCAGTTGCTATTATGGAATAGTTATATACGCCTGGTTCATCAATAACTACAGACAATTTTGAAAGATCAAGTGCTGAAACATCGACAGGGTTTACTAAACCAACCGTTATTGTTGTATTACCATCACTGATTTGTGTACCAACAGGTAAACCAGAAATTGATACAGATAAAGTTTCCGATGTATCAGTATCATTAAGACTCGCACCAAATTCTGGCAAATCAATAGCACTGTCTTCATAACCTAGAGAATCGGCTTTAATAATCTCTAAGTTGTCTAGTATTGCTCCTACACTACTCTTGGTTCGCGTATCTGCCGAAACAAGCAATAAACTATGATTTCCTCCGACATCAGACGGCAGTACAACTGTTTGGTCTCTTAACCACTCTTCATCAGTAGGCCTGAATTCATACAGAATTGTTTCCTTGCCTGTATCTCTATTGACCCAAATAACATTTAGATCAGAGTTACCATTTGAAATTGAGTTGTTTCGACCACTGATATCAAAACTAAACGAATAATATTGCCCTTGCTCCACATTAATATCAGTATAAACGACATCATTAACATTATTATATTCAATCTCAAGAACTGTATTCGTGGAGTCACCACCAGATCGATATGTCGACTCTTTACCAACTTCGATACGGTCACCATTGCTACTGTGCCATTCCCCGATGGTGCCAAAACCATCAATTTTATCTATTTTAACGCCACCCCAATCATTTGAAAATTTGGCGTCTTCAAAATCGATTGCAGCCTGAACATTATCACTATTAACCAATAAATTTGGCTTATCTGCAACGGCTGCAATATCAACAGACATAGTTGACGAATTACTGTTATTGACGCCATCAGTTCCATAATAAGTAAATTCTGCGTAATCGCCTTGATGGTTTCCAAGTGGGTCTCCGATTTCGTCCGCAAGTGAAGAACTAGACTCATCAGCTACCGGAACGAACACTAATTTACCTGCATCGATCGCTACTTGAGTGACTTCATAACCGTTATCAATAACAGATGTTGTAAGTGCAACCCAGGTAGAACCTTCTAGAATATAAAGCGAGCCCGATGCCGGTTGACTGGTAATCACCACCGACAACTCAGTTGAATCTTGATCGCTAACGTTAAAATCAGACCATTTAAATTTGTAGTTGTTATCCTCGGAACCTACAACGTGAGAGTTTGAAGCTGTTGGAGCAAAGTCGTTGTCTACTATCACCGCGCTCGCTTGGCCGCTGCCCGTCACGTGGGCGTCGGTCTTCGCGGTGATTTGACCGATCACACTCTCTAGCCCTTCAATCACCGAGTCGTCTTTTGGCGTGATCACCACGTCCACCGACTCGCTGTCGGCCAACGTCACATCATATCCTGCGCCACCAAACAGAGCCGTCACTTGCGCGCCGCTGAGCGGCTCACCAT